>QILJ01000072.1 GCA_003233295.1 Ignavibacteria bacterium
AAATGAGCAATTCCCCCTCTTAGTGGATATGCCGCTGATACGATTGTTATTTTCTGCATTGAACTACTTTTGAATAATTGAGGAGAAATAATTTAAAATCTGAAATCAAATTATTTTTGTTCCTTTATCGAATATTCACTATCGTCATGCGAGTTATGAACCATAAATTCTCCAAGCAATCCCACAGAAAAGAACTGCACGCCGACTACAATTAAAAGAGCACCAAGTGCTAAAAGCGGTCTATTATATAACGGTGTACCGTTTATCCACCATTCGTAAGATAAATATGCACTTATCACAAATCCGACAAAGAATGCAACGGCGCCCATAAAGCCAAACAAATGCATCGGGCGGCTAATATATCTGGTAGTAAAAATGACCGTGAGTAAATCGACAAATCCTTTAAAAAATCTTGAAATACCAAACTTGGTCTTTCCATATTTTCTTGGATGGTGTTTAACAACAATTTCCGTGATCTTAAACCCCTGCCATCCGGCTAATACCGGAACATATCGATGAAGCTCACCATAAATATCAATATTTTTTACAACTTCTTTTCTGTAGCCTTTCAGCCCGCAATTAAAGTCATGAATTTTTATGCCGCTCATTAACCGAGTCATATAGTTAAAAAATTTAGATGAGTGTTTTTTAATAAACGGATCGTGTCTGATTTTTTTCCAACCGGATACTAAGTCATAACCTTCATCAAGTTTGGCTAATAGGTTTGATATCTCCGCCGGATCATCCTGGAGATCGGCATCCATAGTAATTACGGCATCTCCACTTACATGTTTAAATCCAAGCTGTAATGCTGCTGACTTTCCATAATTTTTTCTAAAGCTAATAAATTTAATTTTATTGTCCGTTCTTGCCATTTCTTTAATGATCTCTAATGATTTATCAGTACTGCCGTCATCAACAAGCATTATTTCATAACCAATATCAATCTTTTTCAGCGCATTTCTGATTTCAGTAATTAAAGGATTAAGGGATTCTTCCTCATTAAACAAGGGGACTAAAATCGATACCTTTTTAAATGAACACTTTTTTAGATTGTCCTTATTCTGATTATTGTAACGTTTATACGGACGTCTGTAATATTTTTTCTTCTGTCTCTGCGGATTATTTGATTCAGGTTTTGTATTGCTTTCGTTTGTCACTTAATTAACTATATTATTAATATTGAAAAATAAAATTAATCTAATATATGGCTAAAATCAATTTGGGAATAAGTAATTATTTAAGAAATCAAAATATAACGAGTAAGAGATAATGGGCAGAATTGTATACTGGGGATTAATAAGAACCGTAATAACTGTCTTTCTTTTATGGATAAGTTACGATTATCTTTATAATAGATACTGGTGGATAATTGCCGGTGTAGTAGTGTATGTCATTATTATTCATCCAATTGTATCACAATATAAATCATTTACAAAAAAGAACGAGACAGTTATAAAAGATTCACTATGCTCAAGATGCAAGCATTTTGATGAAACCGCAGTATTATGTATGAAATATGACAAACATCCTACCGAAGATTATATCCCATGTGAAGGAGTCGACTGGGAGCCTAAATAAATTTCACAAATAATGAATCTCCTACCGCAAGCGGCGGGGAATTCATCTCTTGTCCGCCTTTAGCTGATTAAAAGATTTGTTGTCTATTTTTCTAAGAAATTTATTAAGAAATTAAATATGTTTTGAAATTAAATTATCGAATCATTAACAAAACGAGGAAAATATGAAGAAAGTATTTTTACTATTATTAACATTTAGTATGGGAAACCTGATTGTAGCTCAAAATGCCGATTCAACTCTTAATAAATGGACTCCATCATTACTTTTGTCGCTGAACCTTAGTCAAATCGCATTTCAGGATTGGTCCAAAGGCGGTGAAAGTGCTTTTTCTTTCACGCTAGGAGGTGATTGGGTGATGAACTACAAAGCTTCTAATTGGTCTTTTAAAAATCAATTGAAAGGTGAATGGGGACAATCAAAACAAGGAACGGATATAAAAAAGATCACGTCAAATCATGCATTTAATGAAACAGTCTTTTATTATGATCCGGATTGGTTATTTGTTCCATTTGCCAGTAACTTAATACGAACACCTATAAGCAATGGTTTTGATTACAGTGAAGAGGTAAAAAAGCAGATAGTCGCATTTTTCGATCCCGGCTATATAACTCAGACCGTTGGGTTTGCCTATGATAAGTCAGAGGTTATTAAAACAAGGTTAGGTATTGCATTCGAGGAAAGTTTTTCAAATAAGTTTGCAGCTCAATATACTGACGATAAAGAAACCGCTGAACTTGAAACATTTAGATATGAAACTGGTATTGAAAGTATGACAGATCTCAATTTAAAGTTAGATGACAATGTTGTATACAAAAGTAAGTTGCGTTTATTTTCAGGATTTGATCGTATGAAAGTTTGGGATGTTGCATGGGATAATACATTCACAGCAGAAGTTAATAAATGGCTAAATGTAAGTCTTAGTTTTATTCTAGTTTATAAAGTAAGTGAATCTCTAAGAACCCAGATGCAGGAAGGACTTCAAGTTGGAATAGTATATAATCTTTTCTAATTTTCTTAAGTGACTGATTCAGGCTCTGCCGGATTAGTTACTTAGTTGTTACACCGATTCTGAAAATTTCCATCTCTAAAATCTAAACATTCAATGTTTTTTTATTAACTTCATAGTTTGATTAATAGTAATAATTCATGACATCTTCAAAAAACATATTATCCAACAAAACCCTTATTATTAAAGGCGCCCGGCAGCATAATCTAAAAAATATTGATCTCGAACTTCCGAGGAATAAACTAATTGTTGTTACAGGAGTCAGCGGCAGCGGGAAGTCATCTCTAGTTTTTGATACTATTTATGCAGAGGGACAAAGAAGATATGTTGAATCTCTTTCTTCTTATGCCCGCCAATTTTTAGAAAGGATGAACAAACCTGATGTTGATTATATATACGGAATAAGTCCGGCGGTAGCTATTGAACAGAAACGAGGCGCTCGGAATCCTCGCTCGACTGTAGGAACAACTACCGAGATATATGATTACATGAGACTTCTCTTTGCAAAAATTGGGAAAACCATCTGTTTCAATTGCGGAAAGGTTGTAAAGAAAGATTCAGTTAAAACTGTTACCGAATGGTTAGAAACCCAAGATGAGAATTCTAAGTTTTATATAGGATTTCCACTTCATTCCCACGAGGGAAGAACTGTTAAAGAAGAACTTGACCTTTTAATGAAACGCGGATTTTTTAGAGTATTTAACAAAATCAAACTTTTAGATTTAAACGAGTTAAAATCTTTTCCCCGTTCAAAGAAAAATTTAATTGTTGTAGTAGAAAGATTCAAGATCAAGCCAGGTAAGGTGAGAGAACAGCTTGCCGAATCAATCGAAATTACATTTAAAGAAGGTGAAGGACGACTTACAATTATTAACGCAGATAATAACTCTATAAAAAACTTCACTCAATTTTATGAATGCTGCGATATCAGATATGAAGAGCCTGAACCAAGATTTTTCTCATTCAACAATCCTTTTGGGGCATGCCCTGTATGTCAAGGTTTTGGCAAAACTGTTGGGTTCGATAAAAACTTGATAATCCCAAACCCGAAACTGACTTTACTGGAAGGAGCAATTGCACCATGGAGGACAGTGAAATTCAGCAAGTATTTAAGAGATTTAGTAAGGGTTGCTTCTGAATATAAAATTCCCTTAAATGTTCCATTTGAAAAATTAAACACCGAGCAAGTCGATTTGATCTTTAACGGCTGCAAAGGATTTGTTGGAATAAATAAGTTTTTTGAAAAACTTGAACGAAAAACATATAAAATGCATATCAGAATTTTGCTCAGCAAATATCGCGGTTATACTAAATGTACTGCCTGCAAAGGCTCCAGACTGCGGCGCGAAGCTCTGCAAGTTAAAGTAAACAATTACTCAATACATGATATTGTAATACTTTCAATTATTAATGCACTTGATTTTTTTAATTCTGTAAAACTAAGCGATTATGAAATTGCCGTCGGTGAAAAAATATTGGATGAGATCAAAAAGCGGCTGACTTTTCTCAATGAAGTTGGTTTGGGATATCTTTCACTCGATAGATTGAGCAGTACTTTATCTGGCGGAGAAACACAGCGCATCAATCTGGCAACATCACTCGGCTCCGCTTTGATGGGAACTTTATATGTTTTGGATGAACCGAGTATAGGTCTGCACCCGCGTGATAATTCCAGACTTATAAATATTTTAAAATCACTTAGAAATATCGGAAATACCGTTATTGTTGTTGAACACGATCATGAAATGATGAAAGAATCTGATGTGATTGTTGATATCGGTCCGAAAGCCGGTATTCACGGGGGCGAAGTGATTTTTATCGGAGACTACAACTCGATACTAAAAGATAAAAACTCACTTACCGGGAAATATCTTTCAAAGAAATTGGAAATACCCGTTCCTAAATCAAGGAATACGGTAAAAACAAATACCATAAAAATAATTGGTGCTTCGGAACACAACTTAAAGAATATTGATGTGGAAATTCCTCTGAATAAATTTGTTGTTATAACAGGAGTGAGCGGTTCCGGGAAAAGCACACTTATTCATGATATTCTTTACGGAGGAATAATTAAATCGTTCGGAGGAAATCCAAAAGCAATCGGGAAATATTTGGAGATAACCGGCAAAAAGTTTATCCATGATATTGAGATAGTTGACCAAACTCCAATCGGTAAATCACCAAGGTCAAACCCGATCAGTTATGTTAAGGGTTACGAGCATATCAGAACTCTTTTTGCATCAACGCCACAAGCCCGGTCGCGCGGATACAAACCAGGATATTTTTCATTCAACGTTCCAGGCGGAAGATGTGATACATGCCAAGGTGAAGGATTCGTAAAAATTGAGATGCAGTTTTTAGCCGATCTTTATCTTGAGTGTGAATCATGCGGCGGAACAAGATTCAAAAAGGAAGTTAGAGAAATAACATTCCGGGGTAAAAACATCGTTGATGTATTGAACATGACTGTTGACGAAGCAATTGAATTTTTTGAAACTCAGCCTAAAATATTAAAGTACTTGAAAATACTTTCACAAGTAGGGTTGGGTTATATAAAACTTGGACAGCCGTCGAACACGTTGTCAGGCGGAGAAGCCCAAAGAATAAAACTCGCTCAGCATTTATCGGTTCAAAAAGAAAAGCATCCCACATTATTCATTTTTGACGAACCAACAACCGGCTTGCACTTTCATGACATCTCAAAACTGCTTGATAGTTTCTATCTTCTGCTGGAAAAGAATAATTCCATTGTAATAATTGAGCACAACCTTGATATAATAAAGTGTGCAGATCATATAATTGATCTTGGTCCGGAAGCAGGTGACGAAGGTGGAAACATTGTTGCAGTCGGAACACCGGAAGATATCATCAAAAATCCTGACTCACACACCGGAAGATATTTGAAAGAGTATCTGAAATAGCTGCCTATTTTTTAAGCTGGACAACTTTCTGAGAATTTACAAATTCCAAATTAACAATACTATAATCACGTATATCTGTGTTTACTTCAACAATATTTAGTCCGGGATATATTTTCTGCGATGTTAATAACTGAGTCTGATCGTTTTTATTTCCCGCTTTGATATTCAATTGCTCCGATAGATTTGTACTGACTACAATAAGATATTTACCATCTACTTTAGTAAGAAGCGGTTTGCTGTACATAGCAATATCATTGTTTAACTCTTCGAATTCAGGGATTCTATAGCTAACAACATTTCCCGCTACACTCTCATTCCAAAGTCTATCAAGGGTTTTTACAGTATATTGATAAT
>QILJ01000073.1 GCA_003233295.1 Ignavibacteria bacterium
ACGGAGTTATTAAAACTTTGACTGCTTCGCAGTCGATTAAGTATCCTATATTTTAACCGGATAGTTTCACTTCGTTCAGTGTAAATACTGTGAAGAGTCTCTTTTCTAAGTAAAATCAAAGATCCAATAGGAAATATAATAAATAGTGTTTTAGAGAAAAATCAACCGCACAATTTAAATTTTCGATAAAATATATTTGATTGAATCTTCCGCAATCTATCATTATATTTGGACAATAATTTAAGTGGGTGATAACATGAATATCGATAAAGACCTATTGTCGATTCAAGAAGCGCGCAATTTATCTCAATCGGCAAAAGAAGCTCAGCTTGAGTTTAGACATTTTAATCAGGCGCAGGTTGATAAAATAATTAAAGCAATGGCTGATGCCGGATATGCTGCATCGGAACTGTTGGCTAAACTAGCCGTTGAGGAAAGCGGCTTCGGTAAATGGCAAGATAAATTGATCAAAAACCAATTTAGTACAAAAAATGTATATGATTCTATTAAAGATTTAAAATCGGTCGGTGTTATTGCGATTGAGGCGAATGGAAGAGTTGTTAAAATTGCAGAACCTATGGGAGTTGTTGTAGCATTAATCCCATCTACCAATCCTACTTCTACCGCAATGTTCAAAGCATTAATTTCACTTAAATGCAGGAACGCAATAGTTGCAAGCCCTCATCCTAAAACTGCTAATTGTTCCGTTGAGGCTTTGAAAATCATGTCCGATGCTGCCGAACAATCGGGTGCACCGAAAGGATTAATCCAATGTATGAGTTCTCCTACGGTAGAAGGTACTGAAGCACTGATGCATGATAAAAATATTGCGCTGATTTTAGCTACAGGAAGTACACCTATGGTTAAGGCGGCATATAGTTCCGGTAAACCTGCCTATGGAGTAGGACCAGGGAATGTGCCTGCTTTTATAGAAAAAACCGCCGATTATAAAAAAGCAGTGGCGGATATAATTTACGGTACCACATTCGACAATGGAACACTTTGCTCTTCCGAGCAGTCTATGATTGTAGATATAACTTTAAAAGAAAGAGTTATGGAAGAAGCAAAAGCCGGAGGGTGTTACTTTGTTAATTCCGAAGAAAAACAAAAATTAGCAGCGGCTATTCAAAAAGGTTTTAGGGTAAATCCGGCTATCGTTGGTCAACCGGCTGCTTTTATCGCCGGATATGCAGGCTTTCAAGTACCCGAATCAACTAAAGTACTCATTGCAGAATGTACCGAGGTAGGGAAAAATGATCCGCTTTCTATGGAAAAACTTTCACCCATCTTGGCGTTTTATACGGTCGACGGTTGGTTGGAAGGCTGTCGTAAGTGTATAGATTTGCTTCAATTCGGTGGTATCGGACATACTATGGTTATTCACTCGAATGATTCCGATATAATTATGAAATTCGCCTTGGAAAAGCCTGCCTTTAGAATTTTGGTAAATACTGTTGCTTCCGTTGGCGCTGTGGGATATACTACCGCTTTATCTCCTTCGATGACTTTAGGACCGGGTACAATCGGAGGTTCCATCATTTCGGATAATGTTACCGCAAAACATTTGATGAACGTAAAAAGCCTTGCCTTTGAAACAAATCCTATAAATAAAGGAACGTCGATTTCCGCATTCTCTTCTAAAGTATCGGTTCATTCGGATACCGATAATTCAAAAAGCAGTTTTATGCGCGAAATCGAAGAAAGGTTGAAAGCAAGAGCCGGCAATCCTTCATTCGATAAAAAGGATTATTCTTATCCGGTGAAAGGTGATGGTACATCTAATAAAACTACTGTTTTCGGAAACAATATTACAGAAAAGGAAATTATAAAGATAATTAATACTTTTAAGAATGGGTAAAGCGACTTATTTGTAATAGGTCTATATCAATATGAATGAAAATATCCTTATTGCCGATGATGAACAAAACATTCGGGATTCATTGTCATTTGTTTTAGAAGCTGAAGGTTTTAGATGTACGACGGTTGCCGATGGAAAAGCTGCTATCGAAGAATTGCAAAAGTCAAATTATGATGTACTGATTAGCGATATAAAAATGCCCCAAATAAACGGTATGGAAGTACTGGAAAATTCATTGAAATTCTCCCCGCAAACAATCGTTTTAATTATTACCGCCTATGCCTCTGTCGAAACTGCCGTCCAAACATTACGTAAGGGAGCAGCAGACTATTTATTGAAACCGCTTGAGTTTGAAGATGTAATTATCCGGATTAAACATTTACTAAAAAATAAACGATTAGAAAAAGAAAGCAGATTTTTACGTAAGCAGATTGACCAAAGATTTAACTTCGGAAACCTGATTGGTCAAAGTGCTGCTATAAAAGAGGTATTTTCATTGATTACACGGATAAGTGCGTCCTCTACTAATGTATTAATTACGGGAGGCACCGGTACGGGGAAAGAACTAGTTGCCAGAGCTATTCATAAAAACAGCGATCGCTCTAATAATCCTTTTGTGCCTGTTAATTGCGGAGCAATTCCGGAAAATTTGTATGAATCTGAATTTTTTGGTTTTAAAAGGGGATCATTTACCGGCGCAAATGCAGACCATGATGGACTTTTTAAATTTGCTAATACAGGCACATTATTTCTTGATGAAATAGGCGATCTCTCCGAACACATGCAAGTAAAATTATTAAGAGCTCTTCAGGAAAAAGAAATCAAACCGTTGGGCTCAAATAAAACTTTTAAAATAAATGTCCGTATTATAGCGGCTACAAATAAAAATTTGCTCGATGAAGTGCAAAAAGGAAATTTTCGCGATGACCTTTATTATCGAATTAATGTCGTTGAAATTAAATTACCGAATTTATCGAAGAGAAAAGAAGATATCCCTTTATTAGTTCAATTTTTTATTGACAGATATAACAAAGAGCTTAATCGTAATGTAAAAGGTGTCGATAACGAAGTAATGAAAGCATTCATGAATTATGAATGGAAAGGTAATTTGCGAGAGCTGGAAAATATGATAGAAAGGGCTGTACTGTTGTGTGATTGTGAGATAATTGAATTGGGTCAACTACCACCATATATTCAGCCTGATAAAAATCATAGTTATGAACCCATTCTTAATTTAAATGACGCTCTTCAAAATTACGAAAGACTACATATTTCAAATATTCTTGAAGAAACCGGTTGGAATCGGAAAAAAACCGCTGAGTTACTGGGTATAGATACTTCTACGCTGTATAGGAAAATGTTGAAATTGAATATTACCGAATGAGTATTTTCTAAAAAGGTTATCGCAACAGAACTTTTCCGAATGTCGGTGACGATTTGGAATAAGTCGTGTCATTTTAAAAAGAAAAGGTAACTGGGAAATATTCTTTATAACAGATGTTCCAGAATTTCAGTGATTGTTTGAGACTGCATAACTCAATCGTTCTTAACGAGTTAACCGATATTTAACTAGTTTCTTCCTAGTGGCTGCATACAAAAAGCCGAAGCCACTTTAACGGTTAATGTTATATAACATTATGGGAATATTGTGCTGGAACATCCGTTTTAACTTTCTCTTTTATAAAGAACATAAATATATGGTCGTGGATCGCCAAGCGGGTTTATATATGTGTAATCAAAATGTGAAACAATCTTGAACGATGAGCCTAAGTATCCGGATATTTCTTCAATGGAATATCTATGAAGTGTTAAGCCTGCACATTTGGTTGCGCCTGTTTTAGAAAATTCGGCAAATATGGCGTAGCCGTCTACTTTTAATATTGATTTTACATTCTCGAAATATCCTTTTATATCATTTTCATCGGTTAGAAAATGTAAAACCGCCCTATCAATCCATATATCAACATCCGGTATTGAACTTTGGATTGGTTGGGCGATGTCTTGACAAAGCCAATTAATTCCTTTGTATTTATTACCCAACTTGCTCTTGACTCGGCTTAGAGCCTCAATACTGATATCATTAAGAACTATTGTTGCGCCTTTGGTTAGAAGTTCTTCTATCAAAACTGAAGTTCCTGCTCCCGGGAGGAATACCGTAGAATTTTCCCACTTTGGAATATGATCCAACAATTCCAGTGTTTTGGATGCGTTCTTTTCAAACCATCCTAATTTTGAATCTTCCGTGCCTGAAAAAATTGCATTCCAATGCTTACTACTTGATTTCATCGTTCTTCCTTTATCTTTTTGAGGTTAACATTCTGAACAATATGTTCAATACACCGGCAATAATAAGCAAAAATTCATTAATTAACTTGCACAGCAAGATAGTTTACCGACATCTTTATCGAAAGTAATTGCCGCTAATTTTATCCCTTCCGATAATGTAAGGTACGGATGAAACATCTGTCTTAATTCTTTTATCGTAATGCCGTATTTGATAGCTAGTGCAACTTCCATTAAAAGTTCCGATCCTTCCGAGGCAAGAATACGTGCACCGATTAATTTATCATCAGCTTTATTTCTTATTAGTTTAATAAATCCTTTTGTATTTCTTGCGGCTAAAGCTCTTGGAATATCTGCGACTTGAAATATCGAAACATCGTAATCTATTCCGGTTTGTGCAGCGGTATTTTCATTAAGTCCAACACCGGCAATTTGCGGATCCGTAAATATAACCCAAGGCAAAGGCTCATAATTTTTTTCTGTTAATTTTTCAGAAAAAGCGTTTTCTACTGCAAGAGCACCTTGGTAAGCCGCCACATAAACAAATAGGTGCTCACCGGTTACATCCCCGGCTGCGTAAATATTAGAGGAATCTACTCTCAGATATTTATCGGTTTTAATAAAATCATTTCCGTAAAACTTCATCCCAAGATTTTCCAATCCGATATCTTTTGTGTTTCCTTTTCTACCCGTAGCAATAAATAAATGAGAACCTTCGACAACACTTTCCACGTTATGTGAGGTAAACATCACTTTTACTTTTCCATTCAAATCGGATACGGAACTGATCTTCACATCTGTTATTACGTTTATACCTTCTTCTCTTAAATATTCTGTTAACGAATCCGTAATATCAGGCATTTCAGTCGGAAGAATTCGTGATGATCGTTGAAGTAGAGTGACTTTTGAACCAAGACGGACAAACATCTGCGCATTTTCTAATGCAATATACCTTCCGCCAATTACAATCAAATGTTCAGGCAATGTATCCAATTCATAAAGAGTGTCGTTTAGATAATATTTTGTTTCTTTCAAACCCGGAATATCCGGAATAAAAGTAGATGAACCTGTAGCGATTAAAATTTTATTTGCACTTTTTAATTCGCCGTTTATTTCAACGGTATTTTTGTCGTGAAGTTTCGCCCATCCTTTTACAACAGTAACGTTCGGATCATCGCTAATAACATTTATATATTTCTTCCGGCGAAGGTTTTCAACCAATTCGTTTTTTTGATTGATGGCATCTTTGAAATCAATTATATTTTCACCTGGTTTTATTGCCGAAAAATTAGGATGGTTACTATGATAAAAAGCTTCGGCTGTTCTTATTAATGTTTTTGAAGGAACGCAGCCTACATTTACACAAGTTCCGCCAATTGGCAACCCGTCGTTTATCATCAAAACTGTTTTCTCAAGTTCGCTTGCTTTAAGAGCCGCTGCAAAGGCAGCCGATCCGCCTCCAATTATTATCAGGTTATAATCTGATTTTTCCAATGGATTTTGTGATAATTGATTTTCAATAAATTCTTCTTGAATTTCAGCACTATAACCGGATTCCTTTACTGCTGTGATTAGATTTTCCGTATCTATTTCTTTGTTTAATATTACTTCGGCTTCGGCACTTTCCCAACTATTTATTTTTACTTCGCTTACTCCATCAACCGAAGCAAGCGCTTTTGTAACATGATGGGTGCAACTATCACAGGTCATACCCTTAATTT
>QILJ01000253.1 GCA_003233295.1 Ignavibacteria bacterium
TTGCATCATCACCTTTAATAAAACCGGTACTGCCAAAAAATCTTAACCCAAAACCGCTTTGCACAGAAGATGGGAAAAAATATTCAAGAGATGCTCTGCCCAAATAATCAACACCCAGTCCGATGTAATCAGTGCTTGCAAGTGTAACGCCGCCTTCCACTGAAAAAACAATTGTACCGGAGAATGGATTGTATCTTTGAACTTTCCCCTGAGGAAATAATATTGATGAAAAGAATAGAACCGAAAAGATAATTGCTGTAAAAAATTTCATTCGTATGCCTGATGAATTAATAAGGATGGTACAAATTTAATTGTAAAAGGGCTTACCACAAAGTTTTGGCGGGATAAAAGTTTTTATGAATAAGTGCCAGTCACATCTGGCTAAATTTCATCAGGGGTGGCTGGAACTTATAGGTTAAAAATATGCGCTGATAGCCAGCTATAATAAAAATCTATTTTTATTTACTAATTGTCTTATACTTTCTTTTTATTATTAAGTTATCCCTGTAGAATTGCTTTCTAATATTTAGTGGTAATGCAAGTGAACTACCGGGAACCTGACTTGAAAAACCAAAGTTAGGTACCCAGAGATTAAGAAGATCTTCCGTGTATTCTACCGTTCCGTTCATATTAAAATCCGCAGGATAATATCCATCCAATCCGAAATTAGGAACCCAGTATATTAGCACATCGCTAACGTAATCCACATTACCATCAGCATCTGCATCTCCCACATACATTCCAAAATTTCCGTCTCCTAAAGCTTTCATAGGACTGTTACCATAAGCTTTAGTTTGTGATGTAGTAAAATCATATAATGCAGAGGAACTTGAAGAAATAGTAACAGGAGTTGAACTCATAATATCGAGATGGTTTCTGTGACGTACGACCACATAATAATCTCCGGCATCAATAGTGCTAAAACTAACCTGACTTGTTCCATCTAAATCTACAATAGAACCATCGTTCTTTAGAAAGGCAGTTCTGGTAGCAACCTTAGTATTTTCCAGTAATCCTGTTCTAATTTCTATCAGTACCCAATCAACAATGGTTGATGGAATATTTGATACGCTTTCAGACCCGGAATAATTCCACGGAGAAATGTTAAATGGTTGATCTTTAGGAATAAAACCGGTTGAATTAAGCAAAGTTAACATTTGACCGTTGCTATAAGAACCTTCTAAAAAAGCTTTTAGATTTGTCCTAGATGCATTAGTACTTAACAAAACTGTTGTGGATGTTCGATTTCCGACTGCATCATAATCGTATGCAATTAAAATTCCATCAGAATTTTGAATATTTATTAATCTATTTAGGTCGTCATACTTATAAGTTACGTTATTAGGCTGCGAAAACGCCAATATAGAATAAAGTATCAAATAAGTAGATATGTAAAGTATTTGTTTCATTTGAAATATTCTCACGGATAGTGTTTAAAAGTACCTTATTTTTGTGATTTGAATTTTAAATTATTCTTATAAAAACCAATAGGATTTAATTGAGAATAATTATGGTGTTAACATATCACTAACACCTTCTCTATAAGATTGATATTTAGTTGCTGTTTGGAGATACGCCGTATTTCTTACAACCTTACTTATCTTTTCTTGGTTTCTTCTATATAAAACAAAATATGAAATTTTAGCTACTAGAGAGACTGGTTTAAATGTGGGAACTAGTAAACTAGATCCAATAGAAGTAATAAATTCAATATTCCAGCTTGCACTGACTTCCTCATTATAAACATAATTGGCAAAATTCAAAAGATCATCATCTATATCTTCAGGAGTTAAATTACCATAATTTTTATTTATATTTTCATACATCCAATTTAAAAATGAAGCGGCTTCCTCTTTATTTAATTCTCGCGATTCTTTCAATCCCAGCGGATCAACAAATATAATAGGATTGTTTCTAGCATATGTATATAGATTCACATCCCACACAGGATCCCCACTCAAAAATCTTCCAATCTCCGGATCATAATACCGTGCTCTCATAAAATATAATCCATTGTTCTCATTCATTACCCCGTAAGTGCCTACATATTGAAACGGGTTTGGGTCTTCTTCTACTTTATTAATTAACTTCCCAAAAGCATCATAAGCATATTTATGTGTTATATTTCCATTAGCATCTGTCATCGCTACTACACTTCCTCTGAAATCTCCGTGATAATAGTGTGTTGTATTACCATCGGGTTTAATTCTTGATATCAAACCAAGTCCATATATGTAGTAGTTCAATGGATTACCGTTTACATCAGTCTCCATAAGCACCTGGCTCATTGATCCATTAATATCTAACACGTAATTAACAACTTCACCATTTTTAACCGCAGCTCTTCTATTTCCAAAAATATCATATACATATTCAGTTGTATCATTCTGATCAGTAACTTTTATTAAACGATTTTCATCATCATATTCGTAATCTGTCGTTATTCCATTACGGGTTCTTTGCTTTGTATTTCCATTCAGATCGAAATCAAAAGTAATATTTCCGGCATTTTGTATTTTGTTTGCAGCATCGTAAGAATAGTTTGTTGTCATATCAAACAGATTGGGAATAGCTGGAAGAGGTTGAACTATGGCTTCCTGTGTGTGATTGCCTAATCCATCCAGAGCGAATGAGTAATCCGCAATTGTACCCGAGGGACCAGTGGTATTCATTCCTGTAATTCTTTCAGCATTATCATATGAATATGTGGTTGCAACTCCATCCGGGTAATTAACCTGGTAAAGCGAACCATCATTTCGGTAAGAATAAGTCGTTGTCATTCCGTTCCAATCAGTTACGGTCTTTAACCTGTTATCATTAGAATAGGTGTAAGTAACTGTTTTACCGCCCGGATAAGTAATGCTTATTATGTTGCTGCTTTCATCATAAATATAAGAAATAGATTTTGAGTAGAAATCAGTATAGCTTGTTAATCTGTCTATTCCATCATAATTAAAAGACATTGATCCACTGCCTTTATAATTCCCCGTTTCGTTTGCAACCTTTATGTTACCATTGTTGTCGTATTCAAAGGTTGCATTACTTGACGAAATACTATTTAGTCTTCCTGAATTATCGTATCCATAATTAACTTCAGAACCATCAGGATTTGTTCTTTTAATCATCTGTCCATTTTCTCTATAGGAATATTGAGTAGGATTTGAACCCGGTTCAGTTTTAGAAGTCAATCTATCCAGAATATCATATCCTAAAGTTGTGCTATTTCCTCTTGCGTTTTGTATCCCGGTTAAATTACTGTTTACATCATAAGAATACGTTGTAGTATTCGTAAGTGCATCGCTAATTGTTTTGAGCAAATCAGTTTTATCATAAGCATAAGATGTGTTTTGGTTATTTGCATTCAAGATTCCTGTAAGACGGCTAATGTTATCATAAGAATATGTTGTTGTATTTGAGAGAGGATCAGCAAAGGTTGTTAAATTTCCATTCGAATTATATCCCAAATTTGATATGTGACTTAACGGATTTGTAATTGATTCAATTTTCCCGAAAGTTGTTCTGGTATATGATGTTGTACCCCTTGGGTCAGTTTTTGAAACTAAATTTCCATTGCCATCGTAAATAAATGTCGTCGGCTTACTTCTTGGATCTTCATATCGAGTAATATTATTCATAGCATCATAAGTATATTTATGTGTAATTGTCATCCCGGGATTTTGATTGATCTGCAGTACGTTTCCTCTAAGGTCATATTGAAAAGCAGAAAAATTACCGTTTTTATCCTGTATCTGTGTCGGTTTGGTTGGATTGTTGGGATCCTGAAACCAAAATTTATCCCCTTTAGTCAATGCTACATCATACACCTCTGTAATTAATCCATCAGCGTTACGGTCAAATCTCAAGCTTATTTTTTCCGGGTACTCGACGGTAGTTGAAAGACCATTTGGAATAAAATTAATAGGAGCTTGCCCCTGAACAGTTTGTTTATTGACAAGTTTACCTACAATGGTATCTATTGCCATATACTCATATTCGACAATATTTCCTTTTGGTAAAGTTATTTTATTTAACAGATGATCCTGCACCCAGGTTGTATCATACGAATAAAAGGTGCTTCTATTCTCCGCATCCTTAAACTCTTTTAAACGATTCAGTGAATCATATACAAACTGAATCATCCTGCTGCCGGCATTATCAACTACTTCTTTAATAAGGTATTCCTTGCCGGTAGCGGTATAGTAATTAAAAGTCAATTTCCTGCCTGATGGATCAGTAACTTCTTTTAATCTTACAATAGGAAGAGTATCGTATGCGAGCATTGTTGTATTATTGTTTCTATCTTTAATAGACGTAAGCATAGCAGGATAACCGTTAGGTGCATTCTGAGGCGTTTGAAAAGTATAAACTGTTTGATCCTTCTTTATAATTGCAAAATTTGAAGGTGGTGAAACCGTTAGCAGACTGTCGTAATCACCCGGTGTTTTGCGTACATAATTAACCCCATTATAACTATAGACATTCTGTCCGCCACCAGGCCAAATTACAATTATATCCTGATTAGCTGAGTCGGGATTTAGTGTAACTACATAAGAATTATAAGTATGACTCCATCCGGGGCTTAATGGCGTAATACCTGCATATAACCAAACCGAATTAGAATTGTACAAATGTTCAAAGCTTAGTGGCTGTCCTTTCCCGGGAATATTAAAACTCGTTTTTGTAAGGTGCCGCAGATTTCCATTTGCCGTATTAACACCCAATCCTGCTTCAAGCTGACCCGGACCGACCGGCAAAGTTTGATTTTCACCATTAGGAGACAGATATGCTAATATTGTATCATAGGTAAAACTATAAACCTTGACAGCATTATCTTTTTCTGCAAAACTGACTGTATAAAAATTATCTATATCGGTGGGAGCCGTGTAGTCTTTATGCAATTGATAAAGAGGTGTTAGCTCTGGTTTATTTGAGCCATAAGCAAACCCGATTATGCCTTCATAAGTATAACCGCTCTGGATTTTAACATCCTTATCATTTCCGTCAGCGGTATAGTAATGAGCTTGCAAAGTAGGATGATATAAACGAAAAATATTAACCATATCAGGATCATTAAACGGTTTAGCGGAAACGTGTCCCTCTACTCTCTCATCCCGGTATCCAACGTCTATAGCCACCTGTCTTTGCTCAGGAGTTGTGCAATAAAAATGATCTTTATCTTCCGGTTTATACAAGCGGTATAGGGGTGTCCAGTAAGGTTCGGATAATTTGGGAGGATCGTAATTAAACACACTTACTGATGACACCGTAGTTGATCCGTCAGCAAAATACGCTACTACTTTCCAGTAGAAAGTGCCCTCGGGAAGATAATAACCGTCAACTATGTAAGATGAACTTGTTAAGTTTGAATCTATTTCCTTAGAAGAGAAATCAGAGTTATTATCAATAATTAAATCATAGCTCACTGCACTAACATTAGTCCAGATCAGGAATATGTTTTCTGTATTAATGTTAGAATTATTCTGAGGATAAATCAGGAATGGGGGATCATTCTCACTACTAAAGATTGGTGGTTGCAATAGCCAATTCTGGTAATCAACATAATCACTTACTCTTGAGCCTAATCCACCAGGATTATACCAGCCGCCAGTCGATGTATCATCCGAATTATCTAATGGTCCGGTTGCATCACCCCACCAGTTTTGTTGAGCAATTATAATAATTGAGTTGGTACCATTATAAACTCCATAATTAGTTTGATTAATTATAGAATTATTATAAATACTTGGATTAGAATTTGATACAACATATACTCCATATTGCATATCGGTAATAATATTATTCTGGATGTTGGGCGAAGCACCCTGCTCACTGTA
>QILJ01000001.1 GCA_003233295.1 Ignavibacteria bacterium
ACAAAAATCTGTTACCCCTGTTGATATCAAACCAAGTTGCAACCGGACCGACCCCATGAGTTGGATAAAGATCTCCATTCCGTTTAAGAGAATACTCTGTTCGCCAGCGAGCTTCACCTTTTGCACCTTTACCAAATTCTACTCCAGGATTGAATTTAACTTCACGCAGATCATGCTGATAACCACATGTAGCATGAACAATTTCACCGAAAACTCCTTCTCGAACCATTTTCAATACTGCTAATGCTTCACGTGCAAAGCAAACGTTTTCCAGGATCATCAATGGTACACCGGTTTCCTCTGATGTATTTACTAAATCCCAGCACTCCTCCATTGTGTTTGCAGCGCTTACTTCAACTCCAGGATACTTACCGGCTCGCATTGCCGCAACTGACATCGGAGTATGCCAAACCCATGGAGTTGCAATTATCACTCCATCGATGTCATCACGCTCCAACATTTTCATAAATGCATAATCATCGCCGGTATAGACTGCTGCCTCTTTTCTTGAATTATCTCTCAATATCTTTTGTGCTTTTGGTATTGCTTCCGGATCAACATCGCAAAAAGCGGTTATGTCAACATTCTCATATTTTGAAACATTATTCAAATGACTTCTTCCTCTTCCGCCAACACCGATAAAGGCGATGTTCAATTTCCCGCTTGGTTTAGATCTCTGAAATCTGACTTTTGGACTAGCAGCAATTATGTTCGGAGCAAGCGCAATTCCTGCCCCGGCAACGGCAGCAGTTTTAATAAATTTTCTTCTGTTTAACGATCCCATCTTATACCTCTAATTTTTATTTAATTGTAAATGCATCTTTCACCAATATATTTCTAGATGAGTTGCCTAATAACACTTCGAACTCACCGGGTTCAATTACCCATGATCTTGAATCAACGTCATAAAATGCCAATGCTGATTTATCAATTTTCATTGAAATAGTTTTGCTCTCTCCTGGATTCAAACTTACTCTCTTAAAACCTTTTAATGATTTTACTTCCCTTTCAATGCTTGCTTTTTTATCACTAATATAAAGCTGCACAACTTCATAGCCAGTTATTTTTCCGGTGTTCTTTACTGTAACCGATACTGTTAAAACGTCATCTTGACTCATACTACTCTTATCAAGTTTTAAATTACTGAATTCAAAAGTAGTGTATGATAAACCATATCCGAACGGGAATAACGGATCGATATTTTTCTTATCATACCAGCGGTAGCCGACAAATATTCCTTCATTATAATAAGCGACTTCTTTTTCCCCAGGATAACTATCTGCAACGGGCGTATCTTCCCATTTTTTAGGAAAAGTCAATGGCAGCTTACCTGAAGGCGAAATATCTCCAAACAAAATTGAAGCTAGGGCATTGCCCCCTTCTTGTCCGGGATATAAAGCCTCAACAAGCGCAGGGACTTTATACAGCCAGCCGTCCATCAAAATTGGAGTTGCATTATTCAGAACAACTACAGCATTTTTATTCACTGCTAGTATCTTATCGACTAACTGCAATTGATCATCATCAAGGGTCAGTCTGGCTCTGTCAACAGCTTCGCCTTCTAATTCGGCATCTAAGCCAACAGTCAATATAACAACATCAGCTTTGGAAGCCAGTTCAACAGCATTGGTCATCATATTGCCGGGTTTGTATGGCGCAAAGCCGAGCATACAACGACTTGTTCCAATATTTTCATAGAAGTCAACTCGTATGTCATAGATTTTATCCTTCTCAAATTTGTACCGGGCAATTTTGAATTTTCCCGGGCTGCCGTCAATCCAAGCGTCAAGAATCTTTTTGCCGTTGATATACATTCTAATTCCGTTATCGGCTTTCAACCCGATCTCATACCATCCTTCTCCAGGTGATTTGAATTTTCCCGTCCACTTTGCTGACCATTTATCCAAATTGACAACACCTTCTTTCGGGGAACTGCTTTCCCAATTGAAGTTAATATCCTTTTCTATAGTAGTATAAACGGGGTCACCTTCCTGCTCTTTGTTATTATAATATTCAGCATAAATTCCAGGTTTGCCGTCTTTTGTAATAAAAAATTCCGGTCCGGCAATTGGCAATTCTAGCGATCTTTCCGGTATGCCTCTGGCAAATTTCACGGATATTTCATCACCGACTTTATTCGCAATTCCATCCAAAGGAGATACACCATAATTTCCATGAAGACTTCCACTCCCGCCGCCGCTCATGCGGGCAGCATTACCGTTTGGACCAATTACGGCAATTGATTTTATTTTATCTTTTTGAAGTGGCAAAAAGTCATTAGCATTTTTTAACAAGATTATACTTTCCTCTGCAGCTTTCAGAGCTAAAGCTCTTCTGTGAGGTTGATTGGAAATCCCGCCATATGCATCTACCGATTCATCGAACAAGCCGGCTTTGAACATTACCCTCAATATTCTGCTTACTTTGTCATCCAGAAGTTCTTCGGTTACTTTGCCGTCTTTAACTGCTTTTAATAATTTCTCACCGTAATATTTTCCATAAGGCATTTCCAAATCCAATCCTGCATTTGCCATCGGAACCGTTGAACGCGCTGCTCCCCAGTCTGAGACTGCAATTCCGGTAAATCCCCAATCTTCTTTTAAAACATCATTAAGCAGATATTTATTTTCGCATGAATAAGTTCCTCTCACTTTATTATATGCAGCCATTATTGACCATGTATCTGCTTCTTGTATTGCAGCTTTGAATGCAGGAAAATAAATTTCGCGCATAGTTCTTTCATCTATTT
The DNA here is from genome assembly GCA_003233295.1 of Ignavibacteria bacterium. Next base: position 2,750 of record QILJ01000001.1, read on the forward strand.
CTGCGCTAACGTCAAACCTATTCCACTCTTGATTGTTGGCAACAAAGTGTTTTGTGCATGTGATTACGTTTCTGCTCTGAACACCTTTAACGTACGGAACTACCATACGGGAGACTAAGTAAGGGTCTTCGCCAAATCCTTCGAATGTTCTTCCGCCTTGCGGAACGCGTGCAATATTAATGCAAGGACCAAGAAGCATGTTGCGTCCCATTATTCTTGTCTCTTCTCCCATTTGCTGGGCTATATTAAGCATAAGATCTGTATCAAATGTTGCGGCAAGGTTTATCATAGCAGAATAATTCGTTGATTGGTGTTTCGTATTTGGTCCGAGCGGTCCGTCAGTCATTGCCATTACCGGAATATCAAGCCTAACATTTCTTTTCGATTTGAAGTTATCTCCACCAACAATATCAACTTTTTCTTTCTGTGTCATTCGTGAGAGTAAATCTTTCACTCTTGTTTCAACATCATTCTTTGAATTTTTATATGCTGGAAGATCAAGACTCTGGGAAATAATTTGACCAGAAATAATTAGCAAACTCAAAATTAAAAGAAAGGACTTATTTGTAATCATTATTTATCCAATTAATTTTTATTTATTTAGCTCATATATATGCACATCAAATGGTTTGTAGCTGTCTGTTAGTTTTCCATCTTGGAATGCAAGCTCTCGATTCTCTGACAACACTTTGGCTTTTGTAAACTCTGCAAGTCCGCTGAATGTTGCCTTTACCGGATTTTTATCTGAGTTAGTTGTTATCAAATAAAATTTACTATTACTATTTTTAAGAATCATTTCAATGCCAATATCAACCGAATGTCCCATTTCATGGTATGTTATTTTAATATTATTGTTAGCATTCTTCGATGCTAAGATATCCTGCATAGAAGCCAATTCTCTTGTAACTTTATTGAGATCATCCATAAACTGAGATGGTTGCGGCGTATAGTTGGTGCCCCAATAGATTATACCGTTAACACCATGAACAACTGCGTTGAATGCCATGAATCGACTTTCTTCGTATGTCGGGTATTTGATTTTTGACAAATCTCTCTCGCCGCTCGGTTTGAGCATCTCCCAGGCAAACCCTTGCAGCACCATAAAAATCGGTTTGGAATCATTTGCAACCTTCTTCATCTTATCAACATATTCACCAACTTGACTAACGTATGTATTTAACAGATCACCTTGAAAACCATCTTCAAATATTGCATATGTAGGTTTGATTCCATGCGGAATGACCGGATAGATATCACAAGCTACAATATCTGTTGAAGTATTATATTTTTGCAGAGTTGAAATTAAATTGACAGGCGCATGATTTGTATAAACTGGATGCTTTTTGTCAATCGACTTGATCAATTTGTAAGCTTCTAACATTTTCTCTGGTGTATATCTCGGTTCGGCAGAATTCCAAGTCCATGCCGGTTCATCCTCAATTTCCCAACATAATAATGACGGATGCCCTCTAAACTTTTCTACTATGTCAATTATTCTTGCAGTATCCGATCTATCCTCTTTCCTTACTGAGCCGGTTGTTATCCAAGTTCTTAAATTATATTTTGATGCGCTGTCTAAGATTTCCTTATTTGGCTGTACTTTTACGTAATTGTACCCGTTAGAGGATAATGTCTGGAAAGGATTTTCGGTTTTCGGATGATGATATGAACCAACGATAAAAGTTCGTGATCCGTCAATTGTGATCATTCCGTCATTATCGAATGATATACCAACTTGCTCGCTTTTCTTTTCCCCGCATCCAAATAAACTGATTACCAGAAAAATTGTTGCAAGTACCCTAAAGGTTAAATTCATTTTACTACCTTTGAATTTTATTTATTATAAATCGGATTAGCGCAAACCTCTAAAATCTCCTCTCCGTTTGCCGTGCCAGTTGTATACAATTTTTGAACAGTAACACCGGCAGCAAAGTTTGCAAACTCAATTGCTTCTTGTATTCCGGCTCCGGCAGCTAATGCACACGCAAGCGCGCTCAGCACTGTATCGCCTGCTCCAACAATATCAAGTTGAGCATTAAATACTAACCCGGGCACACGATAAATATTATCACCCTCGGCTGCCAATATTCCATTCTCGCCTAATGTAATAAAGATTGGTCTATTATAATTTTTACTTAGCTCCGATGCAATTGCTTTAAGTTCATTTTCTGATACTTTAGAACCATCTGAATTTTCATCGAGCAGTTTTGCTGCTTCTATGTCGTTTGCTTTTAAACTAACGTTTTTGAATTTATCCGTGTAATGACGGGAGTCGACTATAAATATTTTTTCCGGATGCTCTACAATTAAATTATTTAGTCCATCAATGAAAGTAAGGTTTGTAATGCTCTGCGGAACCTGCTGATTAAGAATAACAATATCAACATCATCAATTGCGTTTCTGAGATTCTCCAAAACTTTGTTGTCACTTTCAACTGATCTCTGATTATACGTACCAAAATCCAAGCGAGGTTGTTCTTTACCATCCAGAATCATTTTACAAAAAGTATAAGTTTCAAAGTTCTCATTCTGGATAATGAATCCATCAGTGTTTGCACCGATTTCTTTTAATTGTTTGATCATCTCCTTGCCGAAAATATCATCGCCGGCTATGCCGAAAACTCTTAATTCTTTAGGTTTTAATGCAGCTACATTTGCAGCTACATTAGAAGCGCCTCCCAAGGAATATCTCTGCTCAACAACTGCTTTAGCCTGCAAGCCGGTCTCTACTGATACTTCAGACCCTCTGGGGTCTAATATCCAATAAGAATCTAAACAAAAGTCGCCATATATAGCAATTTTTGCATCTTGAATTTTTTTTAATAGTTTTTTGGTCTTAGTTGTAGTTAAATCCATAATCATTCCATTAAATATTTATAAATAATCAATTTTAGAATTTAAAAAGAACCTATAGGAGAAAATCATTGATTCTGTATTATTCTGACAATAATTATTCTCGTTGCAGATTTTTAGACAATCGATTGTTCTATTTGTAAAGATATAAAAACATTATTAGATATAAAAGCATTTTTGCTGTTATATTTAAATAATTAAGCAATAAAATGGATTTTATTCG
>QILJ01000572.1 GCA_003233295.1 Ignavibacteria bacterium
GGGAAGAGGCAAATGTTATTTTTGGTTGCGTTCGTAAAGAAGAAATGAACGATTATGTTTCTTACACTGTAATAGCAACCGGTTTCGATTCTGCACGTAAATCATTTCCTGTTGCTAAAAGTAAACCGGAAATAAAAGGCAAGCAGAAATCATTAGAATTCAGAGGCGGCTTTAACTTTTTGGATACTGATAATATTGATAAAGCTAACGCTTCAATTGGCGATACGGAAGAAGATAATGATGAGAAGGAATTAGAAGAAAGCACACTTTCTATAGATGCTTCACGTTATAGCTGGGCGAAACAGAAAATGGAGAAGGAAGAACCGGATGATAAATCAAAAGATGATGACGATGACGAAAGCTCATCGTTTTTAAGAATGATTATGGATTAGAAAATATATTTCACTTGTCATTTTGAATCCCGATCTGCCTGCGGCAAGCAGGTTTATCGGGATGAAGAATCTCGTTTTAAAAAGTGGGAGATTCTTCGTTACACTCAGAATGACATTTTGAAGTAGAAACAATTGTTCTTTTAAAAATTGTAATTCCTGAATATTTATTTAGGATAAGCAGGAAATTCAGACAGAAGATCATTCGTCTGTAAGTCGTGATTCAACGAAGGGAATGCCCTCCTCCTTTCTTTGTGAGATGATTAGTCTATTTGTTTCGCAATCTTCAATAAAGTCCTGCTTATCCTCTATTGTAAGATCGACCCACACTTCGTTTTCCTCACCGCAATATTGGCAAATCCATGTTAGTACATCATCAGTAGTCATTTCCCCTTCTCCTAAATTTATTTATTTCACTTATATAATAAAACATAATTTTTGTTAAAGGCAATAGGGTGAATGAGAATTCGGGAGACAGATTTTTTTTGGAAATCCTATTCTCCATCAGCTTTAGCTGATGTGTAACGAAAGGAAGCAAAACCCCGTCATCCGTTTCTCCCAAAGGGATGCCTTTGGCAAACAGTTTAAGAAGTAAACGGTTAAAACCGTTAAAGGTTTGTTAAAGATTACCACCGCAATAAATTGCGGTGAGAATGGAAATGAATAATTTTTAAGAATTTATATTCTCCCATCAGCTTTAGCTGACGGGTAAGGGAGAAATAAATAAAACTGCACAACCGTTTTTCCCGAGGGGATGCCCTTGACAAACGGTTTCAAAAAGAATCCTCACAAGCTCTAAAAGTCGTAGCAATTCATATTATTTTCATAATTTTTCCGAATTGGTATTTATTTCATATATCTATCCTATTAAATTCTTATTTTAAATTATGAAGATCACATCAGTAATATTTGTACTGCTATTCACCTTGCAATTATTTTCACAGCAAGCGAACATCTCAGGCACAGTTACAGATTTTGATTTTATCTCACCGCTGCAGAACACTTCGGTTGTCGTTAAAGATAATAATACAAACGATATACTTGGTACAGATACAACAGATAGTAACGGCAATTACACAATTACATTTATTGTAAGTGATGTGAATGATCCGTCTTTACCAGTAGATTTCTATTTAAGCCACGCTTTTCCTAATCCTTATAACCCTGCAACTAATCTTTTGTTTAATGTGCCGGTTAACGGAAGTTATACTGTTTCTATTTACAATATTATTGGTGAAAGGATTTACTTGCAGGAGTTCAACCTTGAACCCGGTTCACACAAATTTAACGTATCGGGTCTCGGAAGTGCAGGTGTGTACTTATTTAACATAACAGGCAAGGATTTTACGCAGACAGAAAAACTTATGCTTCTCGATGGTGGAAAGAGAGGTGTAAATGTTGATCTAACTTACAGCAGTAACTATTTAGGCAAGAAGTTGGAGAATGAGCTGCTGGTTGAGTTTAGAAGAAATGGATATGAAGATAAAGATACTGTAATGAACATCTCATCAAACATTACATTAGATGCTGAGCTTATTCAAACGCCTACACAGGATACAATAGACTTTCATTCAGAATTCACATTATCACCTACCAGCCATCCGGGAGAGAATCTTAATGTAACTGAGTTGGGAGGTTATTTCTCAGGCACAACTAACTCAAATGGTATTTTTAATACTTCAGCAAATGTTTCTTTCATATTTGATCCTGCAAATCCGTTGAACAGAATATATAATCCTTCAAGTTTTAATGTGAGAGTGTCTGGAAACAATGTTCAGCAGAAGGATACTTCTTTTGTTGTTGATGGAAGCAATCTTAACTGGAGAACTACAATTACACAGTTACCGATTCAAAAACAAGCAACTGCTTTTGGCGGTGTAACAGATGAAAACGGCGACCTTGCTGATGCTCTCGTTAAAATTTTTAATGCAGGTACGAATGAGTTTAAAGATTCAACAAGATCAAATAACAGTGGATTCTGGAATAGCAATTACTTTTACCAGGGATATGAATATGATGATAATGATCTTTATGCACTTATTGATTCTGTCAGGTTTGAATTCTCTGCACTTAATCACGAACCGGCAGCAGTAACTAAAATGTTTTCAAATTCGATTGAAGTAAATGCTTTTCTTCCCGTAATACCTTTCATCTTTGATGCTGTTATAGAACTAAGAAAGACAGACAGGGGACAGTTGATTACAGACCTGGATACAATTTGGTTTGACTGGAAAAACGGGGAATCGGTAGAAGCTTTCCTTCCGGTAAATGGTATCATTACTATTCATAAAGTATTTACCGCTTGGAGTGCAGACACAACAGCGGAAATGTTCCACACAAGACCAGACTTGTACCTTAACTGGATGATAGGACACAGAGTGAACCCTGTTAGAAGTGACTGGATGTTTCAGAACCCATCCTATACAGAAAACTCTGTTTTTAATATGAATGAAGTCAAACAAGAAGGAACAGTTGAAGTATATTTGGTTCCGGAGATAAGTTTTTATGGACCTAATAATGATACTCCAATAAGCATGCGCGACGTTTGGATACAAGCCATATTTCAAAGAAGTTCAGCATTTGTCTCAGGCTTTAGACCCAGCCCCGCAGGGTGGGACACGACGGATGTACTTCAATTTACATTTAATCTTGATACTGGCGAACCAATATCCCAAACAAATCTTGACAGAGCATTTAACGAAATAAACAAGTTTTTAACCGCTCTACAATGGTCACATAAAAATCTTCTATTATACAAGTTTACAGAAATAGACTCGGTTAACGATCCTTACTTGCAATATATAATAAACGGACCAAGAAATTGGGATAATTTCACTTATTCCAGTTTTTACAATGCTGGTCCAGGTAATACCATAAACATTGCTACTGATGGCTCGTTCCGCATATTTAATTCAAATTCAGGTTACAATACCAATAGTTCTACAGGTCAAATACAAGCAGAGATTTTTGCTTCTATGTGCAACCTGGTTTTTGACGGCTTAACATATTTTTGGGATGCCAACTATGAGTACACAAATGTCGCTCAGAACGTTATAGGAATCACTAATATTTTTCACGCAGGCACACAGTACCTTGGAGCAAGCCCACCTGAGAATGGGAAGTAGAAATAATTATTAAGCATCTAAAATATTTTTCCAATAGTATTATAACCAAGATGAAGATTTTAATTTACATCTTGTTTTTCTTACCACTTACTCATCTGCTTGCACATAATAAACATCTTACTTCCTTGGTCCTATCGCTAAGTGCTTCATCAGCAAGAAACAGTTATGTATCTTTAAGTTTTGAACAACTGAGGGAGGCTCGGCAGATTTTTGCATAAATACAGATTGAAATATTAATTAATTGGAAACCAGATGAAGAAAGGAAATAAATTAAAATTGGGTAAGAAAGAAGGTGAAATTTCTTTAAAATCGCAAGTTGAAAGCACTTTAGTAATGTCAATTAGGGAACTAATTGATGAGACCATTAAGCCAACAACATATCATATTGCAAATCTTGCAAGTTTTATTCAAGCATCTGTGTTATTTGAAGATATATATTTACTAGGTAGAAGCGGGAGAAAGGTATCTCCACTAACAATTCTTCCAAACCAATTGAAAGGAAATTCTTTTTATAAATATCAAATTATTACTGACGCAAAAGAGCGAAGATCCTTAGCGGAAAATAAAATTCAAGAGTCTCTCTTAAACAAAACCTCTCTACTAGATAAAGAGGGGTGGGGCTCCATTTACTCTGGACTGAGGAATTTACTACAATCCAATGGCCGAGGTTGGATTCGAGTATTGGAACGCGATATTACTACTTTATTAAGTGACAAAACCAAATATGCAGATGAAGGTATCGAACTTGCACTTGAGTCTTTAAATTATGAGATATATGGTCATCTGTTAAACAAGGAAAAACTCTCAATTTATTACTGGATAAAAACCTTTTATAACATTCAAATTGCCTTGGATAATGAAAGAGTATTTTTTGGTAACTTTACTAGAACGCCTTTCGTCGGGCCCGTTTATGATATTCTTTCACGTGAATTTATTTCCAATTTACGTCTTAAAGGACTTATTCCAGACGGAATTGGAAACACGGTGATGAGTTTAAAAGATAAAAATGAAGGCGCAGCTTGGGACGCAGTGCTTCCCACACTTGTGTCCAAAGTTTTAGAAATTGCACATTATGACCGAAAAAGGATTGCAGATGCAATATTGGAACTTCGAAGTTCAAAAGATGCCAAGAGATTCCGCAGTCATTATAAAGTCTTACTTGAAACTAAAAAAACTGACAACCTATATGATTTAATGACGAACGATATTACTGAATTGACATCACGATGGCGAGAGCTTTCTCAATCTGGATATAAAAAAGTAACTTGGATAGCTCCTTTTCTTAAATTTTATATGGGAGGGAAGTGGTTATTTAGTGAATATCACAACTTAGTTTATTTTCTGCACCATTTTTATCATTTAAGGATTTTTTGGGATAAGAATGCTAATGAGATAAATATTGATCAGGATGCTAAGCAAGCTGTTTATAAAACGTTTGGAGATATAGAAGAAATTTAATTCTTAAAATTATACCATAGTGTATTGGATAAAACTTTATTATCATATTTCAGAGTAATTATACTCAGATAGGTTTTCACCTCAAATATTTTGAATTTAACGTTTTAGAGAAACTCTACAAATCGCAGATTATTATTTTTTATTTCCTAATTTATCTCTGCAGTTAAATTAAGTTGAAATAGTAAATGCTTATTACCAATTTCTTTTCACATTACACCAAAATCCCCCTGTTTTCAATCACTTAAATTAAACTGGTGTATAAAGATGATCCGATAGGACCCTGCAATATTTGATTCCCCTTGCATTTAAATTTTAAAATCTTATATTATAGTGTGCAAATGTTCACTATAATATGTTTGAAAAGAGCGAAAAAACAAAAGAATCATTAGACTATAAAATTCCTGTTGAGTGGCGGGACACGGTGAGGATTCGTACGCTTTATCCGCCCATCCCTAAAAACACGGGCAATATCAACTTTGATATTTACGATTTTGAAATGCTCTTTAACGATACCGCCACAAAGGAACTTATGCGAACGGGCAAGACCATCGGATGTTTTTATATCGAGTCTCCGGGAATGCGTTCGCTGCTGCGCCGGCTTAATGTTGAAACTTTTGAGATGCTTACTGCGGCAAGTTCGGTTATACGTCCGGGTGTTGCAGAGAGCGGAATGATGCAGGAGTTTATCGCACGCCATAAAGATCCTTCGCGTAGAAAATATCTTGTACCTGAAATGGAAATCTACCTCGGCGAAACTTACGGTGTGATGATCTACCAAGAAGATGTAATTAAAGTTGCACATCACATTGCAGGATTAAGTTTGGAAGAAGCCGATCTTCTGCGAAGAGCGATGAGCGGAAAGATGCGTTCGCATCATGCAATGCAAAGAATAGTTGATAATTTTTTTTCTTCTGCAAAAGAGAAAGGTTTAACCGATTACCAGGCAAAAGAACTGTGGCGGCAAATCGAATCATTTGCGGGTTACTCTTTCTGTAAAGCTCACAGCGCATCGTTTGCTTTACTTTCTTACCAGGTTGCTTTTCTTAAAGCGCATTATCCTGCAGAGTTTATGGCAAGTGTTTTAAATAACGGCGGCGGATTTTATTCTGCTGCAGTTTATGTGCAGGAAGCAAAACGTCTTGGCTTGAAGATAAAACTTCCATCTATTAATGAAAGCGAAAAGGAATATGCTGGAAAGGGGAGAGCAATCCGAATCGGTTTGAAAGCAATTAAAAATCTTTCCTACAATGCAATCAATAGAATAATTGAGGAAAGAAACCATAACGGTAAATACATTTCACTTGCAGATTTTCTTGTACGTACAAAACTTGCTTACGAAGAAACAGCCCTGCTTATAAAGTGTGGTGCAATGGGTTACTTCCGGCAAACGCGCCCGACTCTTATGCGGC
>QILJ01000344.1 GCA_003233295.1 Ignavibacteria bacterium
TTTATGTGATTTTCATTCACTACTTTAAGAAACGGTTTACTGCTTTCGGTAAGATGAACAATTACATTCCTCTTATCCTTCTGATCCACTTTTCTTTCGATATATTTTTTCTCTTCTAGAGATGTTAAAATATGAGTGATTCGACCTGGAGTAAGGTTCATCTGGATAGCGATACTCTTTATTGCAATACTTGGACTTTCTCTGAAAAGTCTAAGGCATCTAAACTCTGCAGGTGTAAGGTCATATTTAGCAGCGAAAAAATGTTCTTTATTGGTACAAGTTCTGGCTAATTCACATGTTAAATGAGCCATTAATTCAGCCATCGAATTATTATCGTTTTTCGATCGTATTTCCATATCTATTCCTTAATTGTTTTATAAGCAAAAATAATTCTATTTATTTGAATTATCAAGTATTTTTACATTCATAAAAGAAAAAGTTTAAATATTTATTTAGGTGCTAAATTAACAGCTGATTTTAATATCGATAAGATAATCTAAAAATTATTATTTTCGGGTGTGAAAAAATTTAATTGTTCAATATTTAATAAAAGGCAAAGGCAAAAGTGAAAGTTGAAAAAACGTTCATCGAAGGATTATTAATAATTAAACTCGATGTGTTTGAAGATTCGCGAGGATACCTTTTTGAATCTTTCAATAAGAACAGATATAATGAGGCAGGTATTAAAGATGAGTTTGTGCAGGACAATGTTTCTAGATCGAGTAAAAGCACAATTAGAGGATTGCATTATCAGGCGGGGGAATTTGCACAAGGTAAACTTTGTATGGTTCTGCAGGGTAGTGTGATCGATGTTGCCGTTGATATAAGATTCGGTTCACCGACATTTGGCAAGTATTTCAGTGTTGAGCTATCGAAAAAAAATAAAAATCAGATATGGATTCCCCCGGGTTTTGCGCATGGATTTGCTGTCACATCTGATAATACTATTTTTACATATAAATGTACATCTCACTACAACAAGGAGAGCGAGCGGACTATCATTTATAATGATGATGATCTAAATATAGACTGGCAGATCGATAACCCAATTGTGTCAGAGAAGGATCTTAAAGGTATTCCATTTGCGGATATTGAAAAAGATTTTAGGATTTAAAAACAAGTACTTCAATTTGTTATTTATATTTGACTATTCTATAATCATATTGCGGCAAAGCCGCAAGTGAAAAGGCAAACGTGAAATGTGAAAAAACAACTTCAATATTTCATACTTCTATTTTCACGTTTGTTTCCCAAAAATATAGTTTGTCATAAAATATCTTAACAAAAAAAACACAAATTTGACAATCAATACTATAGTAATAGAACTCCAACGGAGTTCAATGTAAATAACCACGGATAAAATCTGCGGCAAAAACTACTGAACTTATTTTCCTAAGATACGTTCGTAATATTTTTCGTACTGTGGAATAATTAAATTAATATCAAAATTATTTACTGCACGCTCTCGGGCATTTCGTGAAAATGCTTTATACTTTTTCTCATTTTTCAAAAGATCAATCGTATAAAGAGCCATTCTGTTTATATCTCCAAACTCAGCAATGTAGCCGGTTTCATTATGCCTCACTAATTCCGGTAATCCGCCTACGCTGGAACTTACAACAGGTAACCCGCATGCCATAGCTTCCAATGCAGACAGTCCGAAACTTTCGGACTGTGAAGGCATGAGGAACAGATCAGCACTATTCAAAATTTCTTCAAGACCATCCTGCTTGCCGAGGAATTTAACATCATCGCTCAGATCAAGTTCTCGAGCAAGTCTTTCACATTCAGATCTATCCGGTCCGTCGCCTACAAGCACCAGCTTAGCCGGTATCTCCTTTTTAACAAGATCCAAAATTCTTATGGTATCAGTTACTCTTTTTACTATTCTAAAATTTGATGTGTGTATTAAAATCTTTTCACTATTCGGCGCAACAGTTTCTCTCATTTTCTGATTGGGATTTATTGTATAAAGAGAAGTATCAATAAAGTTGTGTATAACTTCAATGTCAGCTTCTATATTATAGTTTGTAAGAGTTTGCTCTTTTAGGTAACGGGATACTGCTGTTACTCCATCGCTTTCTTCAATGCTGAATTTGACAAGAGGCAGAAAAGAGGGTTCCAGCCCGACTAAAGTAATATCTGTTCCATGCAGCGTAGTTATTATTTTAATATCCTTATTATGCGTACGAATTATTTGCTTTGCCAAATAAGCGCTTGTTGCATGAGGGATGGCATAATGGACATGGAGTAAATCGAGATTTTCAAATTCAATAACTTCCAGCATTTTACTGGTTAGCGCCAAACCATACAACTGATGTTCGAACAACGGATATTTGCTAAGCTCAACTTCATGGTAATATATATTTTTAACAAAGTGGCTTAATCTGTGCGGGAATGCGTAGCTGATGAAATGAACCTCGTGTCCTTTTTCTGCCAAGGCTTTTCCAAGTTCAGTTGCAACAACTCCGCTACCCCCGTATGTGGGATAACATGTAATTCCAATTTTCATCATGATTCAAAAAATTTGTAAGTAAATAAATGTAAATGTAGATTTAGAAATGAAATTTAACGATTAAAAACATAAAAAGATATTTTTCATTATATGAGCAGAATATTAGTCATAGGTCATACGGTTCTTGATATTATTAAATACGAGGATAATTCCGATACCAGACCCGGCGGAATTTATCACACAATTAATACGCTCGTGAATATTAAAGAGGAAAGTGATGAAATTTATCTGGCAACTTTAATTCCAAAAGAGAATTATGAATTGTATAGACATGTTTATAATAAAGTGAATTTGGATTATTCAACTACAACGGAAAGTATTCCAATTGTAACATTGAGATTATTCGATGATAAAGAACGTCATGAATGCCACCACAAAGCTGCTGATAAGATCACGCTGTCATCTCAAATTGACTATAAACAATTTGACGGCATACTGATCAATATGATCTCCGGGTATGATATTGACACTGATGATCTATCTTTTATTAGAGAACAAAGTAAATGCAGGATTTATTTTGACGTTCATACTTTAGCGCGAGGATATAATATTGACGGTGCAAGAAAATTCAAGCAGATCGAAAATGTTGAACGCTGGCTTGAGAATATTGATATTATTCAAATGAACCAAAATGAAATGTGGATGCTGTTTGGTAGAATAAATAAAACAGAATTGATTGAAAAAATATTCGTTCTGGGTGTTGAGATTGTTATAATCACAAAGGGTGAAGAGGGTGCAGAAATGTATTTGCGTAACGGTGATGAAATAAGCTTAGATGCATTGAATGTTAATGCTGTGAATGTGGTTGGCTGCGGCGATGCTTTCGGAGCATCTTTTCTTTACAGGTTTACTGAAACAGATAATCCCAATACTGCACTTAAGTTCGCCAATACCGTTGCCGGATTAACGACAACATATGAATCACTAACAGAATATGAGAAATTAAAAAATGATATCGGAAAATAACTTAATTAAAAATCGCATAATGGTACTTGGCTCTAATGGAATGCTTGGTCAAGGGTTAACACAGTATTTTATGTTCAAGAGGGATGTCGAATTATTCTGCGCATCGTTTGAGGATAGTTCGTTTCTCCCGGAGGTAGAATATTCAAAAGTTGATATTTCTTCCCCTCGTGAGGTGAAACGTTTGATCAACAATTTTTGCCCTGATGTTATCATCAATGCTGCAGCATATACGAATGTTGATGGCTGTGAAAGTGAAAAAGAATTAGCATGGAAAGTTAATGTTACAGGTGTTGAGAATATTGTAAAGTATATAAAGGGCTGTAAAGCTCACTTGATACATATGTCATCGGATTATATTTTTGATGGAACTGCCGGACCATACCATGAAACTGATCTTCCTAACCCTATAAGTTACTATGGCAAAACTAAGCTAGCTGCTGAGAATGCAATTGTTTCGGGCAACGTCCACTATACGATAATTAGAACGAATGTATTATATGGTCCCACAAGGTTTGGACGACCGGATTTTGTTAAGTGGGTTGTTAACTCTCTGAGGAATCAAGAGCGGATAAAAATCGTTAATGATCAAATCAACAATCCAACATATATTGATGATCTGATCTCTGCAATAGCAAAAATCATTGAAACCAAGAAAAAGGGGATCTATAATATTGGCGGATCGCAACTGCTGTCGCGTTTGGAATTCACGTATAAGATCGCGGATTATTTTGATCTTGATCAATCACTTATAACAGAGATCGTCACAGCAGAATTACATCAGCCTGCTCCAAGACCGCTAAAATCCGGTTTGGTAAATTTGAAAGCAGAAACAGAGTTAGGGTATAGACCGCATAAAATCGATGAAACACTTTTCTTGATGAAAAGATACTTAAATGGTTCTTGATTAAGTAACGAAATATTTTATGTTATCTCGAAAGTAAGATCATCGATAAAGCGAATAACAAAAATATTAATGTAGATAATGCCCAAACTGCAATTTTATGTCTCCGAATTCTATTTTCCATAATCTTACCGTCTTTAATAGAGTTTTCTTTTACAAAATCACCATTGTCAGGATGCCAGTCAGTATGAAAAAGACTATTAATTTGAGTAAGTTCAGTAAGTTTCATTAATTATGGTACAATCGTTTTAAAAATAACGTTCTAAGCTACACAATCATCAGCATTTTAGCAACATTTAGATTTTTCACCGGTAATATCTTTGAAACAACTTCCATTTTAAAATAATTATAAACAACCAAAACAGTTAATAAACAAACATTTTTTGTTAATATTAACCAGTTTATCAAATATCTTCAAACCTAATATGCTATTTCTTAAATTTGGACAAAATATCTTTAACCATATCTTTGTGAACCATAAAACTGATCATTTTTAACTTTATATAATCTTGATGATAAAAGTAATAGCCCTTAGCTTTCCCATTTCTTGAACCTGAGCCGGAATCTTTTATCAGATACCAATCATCTCCGTTTTTTTCCGTATAACCGACAACATGAATTCCGTGGTCGTCGGTTGTCGTTCTATTTGCAAATCTGAACTCGCGGGCGTATTCATCAATATAATCCGAAGGGATATCGTATGACGGAATCATTGCTGCATCATTTGGCGCACTATAACCGGACTCTGAAACATCTCCGCCAAGAGCAATAGAATATCCTTTTCTCACAGACTTTTTAATAATATCCATAAATTCTGTTAATGGAATATTATAATAGTTCTTACTATGCCACCAGTTATCAGGAACTTCCATTTCAATTTTTGTATAATACGGGTATTTAATAGTTGAAAGGAATTCGACATAATCATCCATATTGAGATTTATAACTTCTTTGTAAAATTCTTTCGGTGTATAGGTTTTACCTTTATACTCAAAGGTTTCCGGCGGTGTACCTAAATAATGATTTAACATTGCCTTTATTGTACTTAGATTTTCTTCCTCGTTCCATGCGTTCATTTCTTTTACTGATCTCAAATATGAGCTCATCTCTTTGAATAATTTTCGGTGATCGTGATTCGGCTGTCCCTTTAATAATCCGTTGTAAACCTCTTCGGGCATAGCTCCGTGCCGCTCCCAATTTAATTTTACTGCTTCACCTTCAGAACCTTCGGCAAAATATGAGTCTCCGCGCTTTTGAATAAAGCGGCGTGCCTTCTCAACGAACTCCCAATAAGCGGTGTATATCTCGGAAAGTTTGATCTTTTCACCGCGTAATCTATATATCTCCGATTCAAAAAATGATGTTGTGGAAAAATCCCAGCATGTACCGGTCATACCTTGAGAAATAGGAGGGTTGTGCCAG
>QILJ01000232.1 GCA_003233295.1 Ignavibacteria bacterium
GGTGTCATGTGTCCGGCTTTGGGTATAATTACAAATTCTGAATTGGGAATATTTTCATTTAACGATTTCATAACTGCCGGCGGAGTGAGTGCATCATTTTCCCCGACAATAATTAATGTCGGTATTTCAATCTTGCTCAAATAATTTGTCGTATCCGTTCTGCTGAGCATTGCTATCAATGCGCCTTTAACTCCGATTGGATCATTTGTTTTACATTTGTTCAAAACACTTTGAAATAGATCACTTCTATTTTCGATTGTATACTGAGCAAAACAAGTCGGGACAAAAGAATCGACGAATGCTTCAATTCCCTCTTCGTTTATCTGCTTGATTTTATTTGCTCTACCCAGTTTACCTTCATCGGAGTCAGCTTCAGCTCTTGTATCGCAGAGTATTAACGAGCCGAATGTTTCCTGTGACCGCTCAACCGCACGGAAAGAAATATATCCGCCCATCGAAAGTCCGCACAAAGCAGGCTTTACTAATTCCAGTTCTGCAATTATTTTGAACAGATCGTCAACGTATAATTCCATTGTATATTGTCCATCACCAATAGCGCTGCTACCCAAACCTCTGATATCATAGGTGACACAGTAATAATCATTTTTCAGATACTCTATCTGTTTGTCCCACATTGTGTGATCGTATGGAAAGCCATGAACAAATATTATTGGTTGTTTGGATTCATCCCCAGAAGTAAAAACATGAAGTCCATTGATTGTGAAACGCATAAAAGTTGCTCCAAAATAATTTAGATAAAAATAATTCAACTCCGTTGGAGTTGTTGAACTACTTTATAACTTCTTTACCCCGAATTCCATTCGGGGCTAATAATAATTAGACTGCATCCGCAGTCTTCCGAACTACGAAGTAGTTCAATTCATAATAACTATGGGTAAAACCCATAGAATATAAATATAAAATAGAGAATATCAGAACTACAACGTAGTTCAACTAAAAACATTAGAAATATTTATTTTAGATAAATAACTGTTAACTGAGTCTATTAATTTATTAATTGTAAACTTTAATGTTGTAAATTTGTAAATTCATTATAATTACTTTTTCTAAACTAATTCTAATATGTTGAACATTCAAAAATATTTAAAGAATAAAAATTTTGTTCGTATCGGGATACTCATTCTCTCCCTCCTAATTCTTGTGATATTTAAAAGTTCAACCGGAAGTATTAATTCATCCGTCGAATCGTTCTTCTATTCAATTCACGGCGCTGTAAAGCCTGACACCAATATTGTTTTGATAAAAATAACCCAGAACGATATTGAAAAACTCGGCGGTTGGCCCTTGAAAAGAAGTTACTACGCGCTGTTATTTGATAAACTTCTGGAGCAAAATCCGGCAAAGATCGGTTTGGAAGTTTTTCTTGCGAGCAATAGCAGTAACCAAAGTATTTATAACGATCTGATAATAAATGAGCTCAAAAAATCTGACAAGATCGTTCTCTCATGCTTATTGAGCACTCTTACAAACGATAACAATATTCTTTACACCGATTCCGTACTATCTCCTTTAGCCAATAGCGGATACAAACATATACAGCTTGGTCATATTAACTATTTGGAACTTCAGAGTATTTACATCCCGCAAAAACTTATTTGGGGAAGTGATACTTTGTATTCCTTCTCGCAAATGTTAAGCGATCATGCAAACAGTCAACAGATGCTTTTAAAGATCAACTTTCGCTCATCAATAAAAGATTTCAGAAGCTACAGCTTAATTGAGTTTTTTGATCTGCTGGAGAATAAGAAATTACCCGTGCAGTTAAAAGATAAAATTGTAATGATCGGGGTGACTGATCCGACAATTGGGAAATCGGTATCCAGCAGCTTTGATAAAGCGCTTCCAGGGCTTGGACTCCATGCAATTGCAGTGGATAATCTGTTGACGGGAAGTTTTTTAATAGATAAATACGTCTCACCTTCAACGTTTTTCTTTATTATACTCATTCTTCTGAACATTAGTATCGTAAGGAGATACCAATTAATTTACTACCCGGTAATCTTTATTGTTTTTCTAGCAATTTCATTTGTATTCTTTACATCTTTCAACATCGAGTTGAATTATACGTCGTTTATTATTCCGATCTTTTTCCTTTTTATAGCGGAAATTGTTTTTAGGGTTCAAGAAAAGGAATATGAATTATCAGAAGTTTACAGCGAAATGGAAATTCTGGAAAGAGCCTTACTCTCTAAGGAAAAAGAACTATCAACCTTGGAAGAAGAAGCTGCTAAATTAAAGGAACCGCCGAAGCATCTTATCAAACAAGTTGAAACATTAAAAGAGCAGGTAACTAAACTACGACAATCGCAGGAAGAGAATGATACCGCTTTTCTAGCAGAAGACTCATCTGAAGCAAAAGACTTTTGTGGAATGGTTTACTGCAGTTCGGCAATGCAAAAACTAGCGGATATGGTAACGCGTGTCGCCCCGACAGATGCATCGGTTTTGATAATCGGTCAAAGCGGAAGCGGAAAAGAACTTATCGCAAATGCAATTCATAAGATGAGCAAAAGAAAAGATGAGAGTTATGTAGCATTTAACTGCGCTGCAATTCCGGAAAGTTTATTGGAAAGCGAATTGTTCGGTCATGTTAGAGGCGCCTTTACCGATGCCAGTTCCGACAAGATCGGCAGATTTGAAGCGGCAGATAAGGGCACGATCTTCTTGGATGAAATCGGAGAAACCTCAGAAAATTTCCAGACAAAATTGCTTAGAGTATTACAGACAGGGGAATTGCAGAAAGTGGGGTCGTCCGAAACGAAACATGTTGATATCCGCGTTATTGCTGCAACAAATAAAAATCTATCCGAATTGGTTAAGGAAAAACAATTTAGAGAAGACCTCTATTACAGACTTAATGTTATTACACTGGAAGTTCCTCCGTTAAGAGAAAGACCAGAAGATATTCCAATCATAGCCGAATACTTTGCAAAGCGCGAAAACCCGGAACTTAAAATCTCAAAAGCCGTGATGAAGATACTGCTTAAGAACGAATGGATAGGCAACGTTAGGGAATTAGAGTCGACAATTAAAAGGTCTGCTATTTTTGCACAGACAGATAATAGAAATATTATTAAAATCGTCGATCTCCCCTCTGAACTTGCACATCTAGATAAATCAAATCTTGAGCAGATGATTTTGGATTCTCTGCGCGAAAAGGAATTTTCACATTCTGCAATAAATGAAACGGCAAAAGAATTAGGCAATATAAGCCGTACAATAATTTCAGAAAATTTCAGAGGGATATTCTTCCAGAATTACGTGCAGACAAATTTTGATCTTGAACAGTCATGTAGAAATATCGTAAACTCGAATAATGAAGAAGCGCTCGAAAGAGTCCGCAAAAAAGGAAAAACATACCTTAAAAATTTGGAAGAAGATCTTAAAAATATCGGTGAGCTTGGTTTTGATGAGATAAAAAGTAAATTCACTTCAAAATATAAAAATCTTCCTCAGAAGTATCACGCTTATCTTGATGAAGTGATTAAACATCTTTTAACTCAGTGAACCTCTGTGGCTTCTCTGTGTTCCTCAGTGTAACGCTTTTTAGGGGGACACAGAGCACACGAAGAAGACACGGAGTTGCACGGAGATTTAGAACCTTTGTTACTTTCTGTTTCTTCGGTTAATCTTACCATGCGGAAGAAAGCCATAGTAAAATATTTTGCTTTTATTTGCATATCGACTATTTTAATAAAACCATAGATTTTGTTATTCTTTTTGAATTTGTTATTAAAGTATAGTAGTAAATACCGCTTGGTAGTTTAGCTGCATCAAATTTAACGCTATATCTGCCGCTTTTCTTTTGCTCATTAACCAATGTTACAACTTCGCGCCCTAAAGTATCAAATACTTTTATTGTTACCATACCGTTAACCGGTATTGTATAATCAATTGTTGTAACGGGGTTAAATGGGTTCGGGTAATTATTTTCCAATTTTGTTTTAGTGGGTAGATTAATGTCTATCTTTTCTACATCAACGATGGTACCAAGCGTATCGCCATCAATTATTGCAGCAATAAGTACTTTGGGTCGTTCAGCATCCATATCCTCATAAACTAACCCCATACCGGAGGCTAATACCGCGTCATGATCCCAATATTCTTCAAGCTCACCGGAATTGTTATAAACGAAATAATAACTAAAAACCTTAAATGTGGATTGCTTACCCAAATAAGTTCCTTGATAAATTGTATCTACTTCTGCAATTTGACCCTCAACAAAAACACTATCGTCATATCGTGTATATACCCACCATCGATCATTAATTTTTGCATTTAAAATATAGATAAGTTTATTACGTGTTGTAGGATAATAATAAACACAAAAACATGTGTCAATAAGGTATCTTGGTTTTAGGCTTGCCCCATAATAAAGTAATTTTGTACCATCATACTTCAAAGAATCCTTTGTTATAGTTTCAGTTCTGATATAATTACCTGAATACTGCCAAAAGTTACCAACTTGCGAAGGGAAAAAACTGTATGGGTCAACATTAGAACTATCATTTTTGATATTCATAGTTATATTGTTTACATTAAAAAAATCTTCAACATTTTTAATTTCTTGTGCAAATAATAAAATTTCAAACAGTTGCAGAAGAAATAATATTTTTAATATTTTCATTCTATCTTCATAGGTATTGTTTGTCAAATGTTTTTCAAAAGCTAAGTAAACCCGCTAAAAATTTTCGTGGCTTCAAAACGTCTTTATCAAAAAAGAATTTTTCTTTTTCCCATAAAAAAGGGACTCCGAAAATTGAGGAACTATTTTGGTAAAGAAATAAATTACATTTATTAAATAAGAATAATTAAAGATTGTTGCAACAGAAAAAAAAACCGATATCATATTTATATTTCACTATAGTATAAACCGCTACTATAGTATAATAGAAAATGCTTGTTACTCCGTGAACCTCTGTGCTTCTCTGTGTTCCTCTGTGTAACGCTTTTTGGGGGACACAAAGCTCACGAAGAAGACACAAAGTTGCACAGAGGGAAATATTCTTAGAACCTTTGCGACTTAGCGTCTCAGCGGTTAATCTTTCCATTCACCTGAAAATTTCCATTCAGGCATTTCAGCTTGATTTCCAGGCAAATCATTCTGACCCTTCCATATGTTAACTTATTGTTAACAAACAATTTACACCTCTACCATCCTCTTGGCACAGCGCTTGTATGTTGTTGGGCAAAAATGAACGACAAACAACAAATCATTAACAAATAGCTGGGAGGCTAAAATGAAACACTTAAAATCACTAACCATTAACGGTTTAATATTTACAATGTTGCTATTCTTATTTGCTGCATGTCAGGAAGATTCATCGATAACAGAACCTACCGGAGGATCTGACTACGATCAAATCCAAAAAGTTATCTCTGACGATGAAGTAATCCAATCTTTTGAACCAAACTACAACGAGGAAGAAGCAATGGATTTGCTAACGGGTGGACTAGCAAAGACCATTTATCCTGTTAAAGTCGGACAAAGAATGGTATTGGTTAACAGAAATATCGATATTAATATTCAAGGCGATTCCGCATTTGCTTTTGTTACCAACACTTTTAAAGGAATACTGTTCATCGCCGCTTCATATGATGAATTCTCCTCAATTGATAGCAACACAGTTGACACCTTAATCCAAAAAAAATTCACTGCAACAACTACAAGAAATGTAGTCCTTGTTAAAAGAGATAATAAAATCAACCCGCTGCGAAATTGGAAAATAGTAAAAGTCTCTTTACCTGAAGGTGGAGTGATTCCCTAACGGGAATGAAATAGTTGTAGATTCACCAAATGATTATTACTTAACAAGAGATCCAGGTTTACGTCATCAATTACCAATAATCGGCAGAGGTGAAGAAGTTACTATCAGAATGGAAGTAAGAAGCAAATATGCAGACGATGATTTCGTTACACTAACTTGGGGCGCTTTTAGAAGCGGTCGTTATCACAGATCTAAAAAATTATTTGAATTGGTTTCATCTGAATTTGACGGACAATATTACAATAAAGTATATGAAAATACATGGAGAGCTAATTACTACCCGGGATTCAAACATGCAATAATCAACGCAATGCCGAAACAAGTAATTTATGACGACGAGACCCCCGTCGAAACAAGCACTTGGGGAATCCCATACTTAGTACTGTAATTAGTTCTTATTTTCTGAAAGTCTTTCTTCGGAAAGGCTTTCAGTTTTTTATTTAATTAGTTAAACTTATTAACAAAATATTATTGAGTGATGAAGAAACATTTTAAATATTTTTTATTAGT
>QILJ01000431.1 GCA_003233295.1 Ignavibacteria bacterium
GATGCAGGAGACAGAACTTTTGGAACTTTATAAATATTGACTTGTTTTTATTAATGGTATTATAATTATACTGAGGAAAGATTATATAACATATTATAAAATAAGAGAATACATGTTGTTATGTAATGTTGTAAAAATTTCACTTATCTATAAACATTTTAATATATTTTACTGTAATTTCATAATTGGATGAAAGAATTAAAAGAAGAATATCGAAGGAAACTGCTGAACGATCTTATAGACACTTGTAAAAAGTATCTTACTACTGTTGATGAAGAAATGATTGCGAAAGCTTTCCGTTTAGCTTACGAAGCACACATAAATAATTTCCGTGCTTCCGGTGAGCCATATTTTCTTCATCCTTATGAAGTTGCAATGATTATTGCAAGGGAAATGCCGCTTGATGATATTTCTGTGGTAGCTGCGCTTCTTCACGATGTGGTGGAAGATACTGACTTCAGTCTCGAGTTTATTTCGAAAGAGATCAGTCCGGAAGTTGCGGAAATTGTGAATGGTGTCACTAAGATCAGCGGTGTCTTTACCGGGCATGAAATTACTCAAGCAGAAAATTATAGGAAACTTCTTTTATCATTGGTAAAAGATATACGAGTAATTCTTGTTAAGTTTGCCGATCGTCTTCATAACATGCGCACATTGGAATTTGTACCCTCACAAAAACAAAGACGAATTGCACAGGAAACTTTAGATATTTATGCTCCGTTTGCAAATAGGTTCGGTTTAGGTAGAGTAAAATGGGAACTGGAAGATCTATCGTTTAAATATTTAAATCATCCAGAGTACGATAGAATAGCAAAAAAAATAAAGGATAAGAGAAGAGAAAGAGAAGCATATATTGCAAAGTTTTCCAAACCGATAGAACAAAAATTAAGCGAGCACGGATTAAAATATGAGATCGGCGGAAGAGCCAAACATATTTTCAGTATCTATAAAAAAATGATTGTCCAGAACACTACATTTGAAAATATTTATGATCTGCTCGCTATTAGAATTATTTTGGAAAGCAATGATCCGAATGAGTGCTATTATGTTCTGGGTGTGATAAATCAGCTTTATAAACCGATTGCCGATCGATTCAAAGATTACATTTCAATTCCGAAAAAGAATAACTATCAATCAATACATAATACTGTTATTGGTCCGGGAGGCAGACTTGTTGAAGTCCAGATCAGAACCAGGAAAATGCATGAAATAGCCGAACGCGGCGTTGCAGCACATTGGAAATATAAAGAGAACTTTGTCCAAACTGATAGTGCGTTGGAAGAATGGATCAATTGGGTTAGAGATATTTTTGAGAATGTTTCAAAGAGTGAAGCTCCAAAAGAGTTGCTTGCCAGTTTTAAACTGAACCTTTACCAGGATGAGATTTATGTCTTTACTCCCAAAGGAGATCTAAAGCGTTTACCAAAGAAGTCAACCCCAGTTGATTTTGCATTTGAGATTCATAGTCGGGTTGGATTTAATTGTATTGGAGCAAAAGTAAACGGAAAGATCGTTCCGCTTAATACAATTCTGCATAGTGGTGATCAGGTTGATATCATAACGTCTAAAAATCAGAAACCGAACAGAAGCTGGCTGCAGTTTGTTCAAACTCATAAAGCAAAAGCAAATATCCGTAAGTACTTGAATCAGGAAGAGCAAAAGATTGTTCAGACCGGTAAAGAGATCTGGGAAAAGAGGTTGAAGAAAAGTAAAAGAGTTTTCGAGAAGGATGAGATGAACCGGCTGGTTAGAAAACTTAAGTTTGATAATCATAACCAGTTTTATACTGCTATTGCTCATAATAAATTGGATTTGAATGAAATAATTGAACCATCAGAAATCAAAGAAGAAAAACCTGCACCTGAACTTGAATATGAAAATTTCGCTGAATTGGCTAGAACTTCCTCAAATAAAGGGATTTTAGTTGAGGACGAATATAAGGGTATCGACTATATTTTTGCCAAATGCTGTAACCCTATTCCGGGTGATCCTATCGTTGGTTATATTACAATAGGTGAAGGAATGAAAATACATAGGCGTGACTGCAAAAATCTGATCCATATGGTTAAAACCAACGAGGAGAAATTAGTTCAAGTTAAATGGGCTGAAGATAAAGGGGGATATTTTGTCGCAGGCATTAACATTCGTGGTGATGATAAACCGGGACTTCTAAGTTATATCTCCAATTCCATTACTAGTTACAGAAACACGAATATCAAAGCGATAAACATCAGTGCACAAGATTCAACTTTTACAGGAACCGTGACAGTTTATGTGGCAGATCTGGAGCACTTAAGCAGATTGATTGAACGGCTTAAAAAAAATAAGGATATCTTCTCAGCCGAACGATTCGATTCATCACACAGCCAGCACTAAAATGGGAAATAAAGAGAAAGCAAGAATTTTAGCAATTGACTATGGTGCAAAGCGGGTTGGTTTAGCGATCACCGATCCCCTGAGAATATTTGCATATCCGTTAATGACATTAAAACGAGACAAGAATTTTTGGAATGATCTGGAGCAAGTTTTTAAGAACTATGATATTGAAACCATCGTGCTCGGCTATCCGCTTAAAGAGGACGGTACAAGATCATCCAGTACGGAGTTGATAGAAAAATTCAAGAAAGAATTAGAAAAGAAAAAATCGATAAAAATTATTCTTGTTGACGAGAGATATTCATCATCGATTGCAAAGGAACGGATTTTGGAAAGCGTTCCCTCAAGAAAGAAAAGAAGAGATAAAAAATTAGTTGATATGAATGCAGCGGCAGTTTTTCTGCAAGATTATTTGGAAATGAATGAGTAAATTAGTGGAGCATTTATTTTATAATTGACATTTTTCACTTATTAAATTATTTTGGAGTTATCTTAATTAAATTTGGGAGCATTATATGACACTAGATGCACTGGGAATGATTGAGACCAAGGGATTGGTCGGGTCTATTGAAGCAGCAGATGCAATGGTTAAAGCTGCAAAAGTTGAATTATTAGGTAAAGAAACAATTGGCGGTGGTTATGTAACCGTTATGGTGCGAGGAGATGTAGGCGCTGTTAAAGCAGCTACAGATGCCGGAGCAGCCGCTGCACAAAGAGTTGGCGAATTGGTCTCAGTTCATGTGATTCCGCGTCCACACTCTGATGTAGAAATAATTTTACCAAAGAAATAATAATTATTTAAAATTATGTTACTTGCACTTGGTCTTATCGAAACCAAAGGGCTTGTTGGTGCTATTGAAGCTGCTGATGCTATGGCGAAAGCGGCTAATGTTAAAATTGTTGGTAAAGAAAAAAGTTCCGGAGCTCTTATAACTATAAAAATTGTAGGCGATGTCGCTGCAGTTAAATCTGCTGTTGATGCCGGCTCTGTTGCCGCTCAACGAGTAGGAGAACTCCTATCGGCTCATGTAATTCCACGTCCTCACGATGAACTCAGTTTTCTTATTGAAGATAAAAAAGGCAAAAGAGAATCGGCGGTTAGCAGTAAAAGTAAAATTACTACAGCAAAGAAGGTTGAAAAGAAAGTTGAACCCGCGAAAGAGGAATTGGTTGCGGAAACTAAGGAAGATATAAAAGTTGAAAAAGTTCAGGAGAAACCGGTTGAGAAGAAAGTAATAAAAGAAACTGTTAAAATCGAAAAAGAACCTGAACTGCCTTTAATGGAAAAACCGAAAGTAGAGAAAGTCCCGGAAGAAAAACCCAAGAAGAAAACCAGTGATGTAAAAGGATTGGATCATCTAGCAAAATTAAGAGCAGAAGCTAAAAAAGAATTGGAGAAAGGGGTAACTTCTGAAACGGAGAGTAAAGCGAGCAAGGAACTTGATGAAGAAATCCTTTCGATGAATGTTCACGAATTAAGAAGATTAGCACGAAATACATCGAATTTCCCGATCAAAGGTAGAGACATTTCTAAAGCAAACAGAAAAGTTCTTTTAGATTATTTTAGAGAACTTTCTTGATCCTTTATCATAAATTGAAAATTTTGAACTCCACTTTATGTGGAGTTTTTTTATTTTTATTTTTGGGATACTACAAAAAAAATATGTTATATTTTTTTTTTAATAAAATTCCTAATTTCTGTAATAGTTTAATGATTTAATGAAACCAAATTTAACAACGATAATATTATCAACAGTATTTGCAATTCTTCTGTGGGTATTTGTTTCCTTTTCAGATGAATATACAACAACTATTACAGTTCCTATTAAGTTCAGTAATTTTAAGGAAGGCTATACAATCCAATATCAATCGGATACTGATGTTTCACTCACTTTAAAAGGTGAGGGGTGGGTGTTAGCACAAATTACTATGGGTCCAAAAAATAAGTTTGAAATTTCAACGGACAATAAAATTGGTAAACAAAAAATACATTTGAACGAAGCATTTTCAAATAATCCTTGGCTTACATCAAGTGTGCAGATTGTTCGTGTAAACCCGTCACAGATCGATTATACGATTGAGCGGATCAGTTATAAATCGGTTCCGATAGTTCCTAATATTTCAATTGGAACAAAAGAAAATTATGCGCTGGTGTCGGAAGTTAAGTTAGAACCGGATACAGTCCGAATTTCAGGTCCTAAAAGTATTATAAGAAAATTAAATGCAGTGATAACTAAAAGTATTGTGTTCGAAGATCTTGATGATAAAGTAAGCCAGCGAGTTGAACTTGAACCTATCAACCATATCACTTACGAAAAGAATAGTTGTGTGCTGAGTTTTGATGTACAGAAAATTGTTGATAAAAGTTTTGAGGATATTCCCGTTGAAGTGAAAGGGGTTCCTCCTTCAAGGGAATTACTTCTTTTCCCATCTAAGATCACAGTTACTCTTAGGGGTGGGATAAAAATGTTAGGAACTCTTAAAGATAATAAGATTCATGCATACGTTAATTTCCGTAATGCTTTCAAAGATACTTTAGGAGTTATCCAGCCAACAATTGAAATACCGGAATACACAAAAATCGGTAATGTAGAACCGAAAACTTTAGAATATATAATCAAACAATACTAATATGTTTATAACTTTTGAGGGATTGGATTTCTGCGGAAAATCCACCCAAGTAGAAATACTGAAAAAATACTTTGAAGATAGAAATGATAAGGTAGAACTAATTAGAGAACCGGGAGGAACTAAAATTTCTGAAAAGATCAGAGATATCCTTCTGGATAAAAAGAATTCTGAAATGTCTATTGAATCGGAACTGCTTCTTTTCTCTTCCAGCCGTGCACAACTAGTGAGGGAAAAAATAATCCCACTGTTAGAGCAGGGATACTATGTTATTTCCGATCGTTTTCACGATTCATCAATTGCTTATCAAGGTTACGGAAGAGGTATTGATATCGAAGCGGTTAAAACAATTCAAAATTTCGCTATTGACGGAGCAGTACCTAACATTACTTTTTTTATTGATGTACCGTTTGATGAAATTCAAAAAAGACGTGTCAAGCATGGTGAAAAAAATCTTGACAGAATTGAATTATCGAAAAATGAGTTTTATCAAAATGTGTATAAAGGTTATTTAGAGTTGTGTAAAACAGAAGAAAGAGTTAAACGCATTGACGGCACAAAAAGTATCGATCATGTTCACCAGCAGATCATCAGCGAAATTAATTTATTAGAAAAGTAGTAAGGAATAAAAATGTTCAAGAAAAAGATCATAACACTCATCATCATTACATATATAGGGGTCACTGGATTCGTAACTAAAGATTCTGATATATACTTTCAAATATCAAAAAGCATTGACATTTTCGGTA
>QILJ01000103.1 GCA_003233295.1 Ignavibacteria bacterium
GAAGTTGGTATCTGCGGCGTATCAATTTCATCGTTGGAAGATATGGAAATTCTTTTCGATCAAATTCCTCTTGATCAAGTTTCAACTTCGATGACTATCAATTCGTCGGCTGCAATGATATTTGCATTTTATCTTGCTGTAGCAAAAAAGCAGGGTGTTCCGTTTGATAAAATAAGAGGGACATTACAGAATGATATTTTAAAAGAGTATATAGCGCAGAAAGAATATATTTTTCCGCCGAATCCTTCAATGCGGATAATAACCGATATGATTGAATACTGCACAAAAGAAGTTCCTAAATGGAATACGATTTCTGTGAGCGGTTATCATATTCGTGAAGCCGGCTCTACTGCTGCTCAAGAATTGGCTTACACGTTAGCAGATGGCTTTACATATATTGAGCATGCAATAAAGCGCGGTTTGGACGTTGATCAATTTGCTCCGAGAATCTCCTTTTTCTTTAATTCACATTTGGACTTTTTTGAAGAGATAGCTAAATACCGAGCTGCAAGAAGAATATATGCCAAACGAATGAAAGAAGTTTACAAAGCAAAAGATCCGAGAACATGGTGGCTTCGTTTTCATACTCAGACAGCTGGCTGCACTTTAACAGCCCAACAGCCGGAAAATAACATTGTAAGAACCGCACTCCAGGCTCTTGCCGGTGTGCTCGGCGGTACACAGTCGCTGCATACTAACTCAATGGATGAAACCCTTGCACTGCCTAGTGAAAAGGCGGTTAAGATAGCTTTAAGGACTCAGCAGATAATTGCCTACGAAACCGGTGTGATCAATACCGTTGATCCATTGGGCGGCAGCTATTATGTTGAGGCTTTAACAAATCAGATGGAAGATGAAGTGAATAAAATATTTGATGAAATCGATAACTTCGGAGGAGTGATTCCCGCTATCGAAACCGGATATTTTCAGAAAGAAATTGCACGCTCGGCATATCGCTATCAGTTGGAATTAGAAAAGAAAGAAAAGATCATTGTTGGCATAAATGAATTTGTGGATGAAGAAAGTAAAATTGATATTCCGATATTGCACGTCTCGAAAGAAGTTGAAGTAAAACAGAAAGCAAGACTGAAAAAATTAAAGAAGAAACGCGATCAAAAAAAGGTTGATGAATCACTTGAAAAAATAAGTTATGCTGCAACTCATGACGGTAATTTAATGCGGGTGTTTGTTGAAGCAGCTGAGAATTATGTAACTTTAGGTGAAATGATAAATGAACTAAAAAAGCATTTTGGCACTTATGAAGAAACAGCACAATTTTAAGTATTTTTAAATATGGAAGATTTTCATTTTGATAACAATTTAACAATAAAGCAATAAATAATTTTCTGGATGACCTTTGTATCCTAAC
Source organism: Ignavibacteria bacterium (assembly GCA_003233295.1). The sequence continues at coordinate 1,370 of QILJ01000103.1, forward strand.
GGCTTTTAAAAATATATGAAATCAGATTTGAATAAAACATTATCTATAATTGCAATTACTATTTTAAGTACTTTGCTATTCATTCAATGCTCTTCTTCCGTTCCTCAAAAAGAGATAGGAGAAGTAGAGACAGAACTTGTTTATCAAAATGAAATTCTGCTGAATGTAAAGAAAATTTATTGTTGGATAAATGCAATGCCCGGTCAGAAACCAAGGTTCCAAGTAACCGGAGAGTTAGAGATTTTAGACGATAATAATTACGATCTAAAACAGCTTAAAATTGTGAGAATCATAATTCTCCAAGAGAAGAAAATGATATTCATGTTCAAACCGAATGTTAAGGAAGATATGCTGAAAAACAAAAAAAATGTGATCTTCTCAACCGTAAGAGGTCTGCTGCTTAATGCAGCATTGAACGAAAAGAAACCTGTTGATATCGTTATTGAATTTAATGACGGTTCAACTGATTTTAAATATAATATTTCTAACATTACTATTGAAAAAGCTGTATGATACTTGAACTGATAGGATTAATAACTCTATTATTACTGAGCGGATTTTTCTCATCATCCGAGATCGCATTTGTAGTTGCTAACAAATTAAAAATTGAATTACGAGCGAGAAAGAATAATCTATCAGCAAAGATAATCTCATACTTTTCCGAAAAACAACAAGTTTTTTTTTCAACGATCTTAATATCAAACAATGTGGTCAATATAACATTTGCATCTTTGATAACATTGTTCCTCCATGCAAGCTTCAACTTAAATGATTTTCAAATATTACTCGTATCAACAAGTTTATTGCTTTTGTTCGGTGAACTTATCCCAAAATATTTTGCACGTGAGTATCCCGATCCTATAATACTTATTGCTGCAATCCCGCTTCGAATTATTTCATTTTCCCTTTACCCGTTTGTCAAGGTTACTTCTGCCATTTCAGAATTCATTGTAAGCTCTGCTAACATAAAGGAAGATAAAATAAGCCGCTTATTCGATAGAGAAGACTTACAGACATTGCTGCATGAAAGTTCAACTGCAGGACAACTTGACGATAATGAGTACGATGCGATCAATAAAGTTATCGATCTGGGTGAGCAGAAAGTTTACGAAGTGCTTACACCTAGAACTGATATTGTTGGAATAGAAATAACAGCTACAGTTGAAGATGCCATAAAGATATTTATAGAATCCGGTTACTCAAAAATTCCGGTGTATGAGGAAAATCTTGATAATATTAAAGGCTTTATTCATTTGATGGATATGTTTAAATACCCGGAAACTATAGAAGAAGTAAGAAGGGATATCCTTTTTGTACCGGAGACCAAAAAGAGTCTTGAACTATTGAACGAATTAATTGACAAACATCATTCCATTGCAATTGTAGTTGATGAATTCGGCGGAACTGCCGGAATAGTTACCATCGAAGATATTATCGAAGAGATGATCGGTGAAATAAGAGACGAACACGACCCCGATGAAGATGTCTGCAAAAAGATAGATGATGGCACGTATATAATTAGCGGTAAAGTGGAGATCGATCATCTGAATGAAGAGTTTGACCTTAACATTCCCGAAGGTGAGTATGAAACGATCGGCGGGTATATTACCTCCAGATTAGGGAACATTCCTGCACCTCATGAAAAATTTGAAATTGATAATTTTACAATTGAAATAATCCGATCATCAAAACAGCGTGTGGAGTTGGTTAAACTATTTGTAAATACATAATAGAAAATAGAAGAAACAGATCAGACAGATTCTCACTGATTAATTTTTATAAACAACGCAAAATACAATTCTCTGGAAGATGAGTTATAATTACACTATTTTTCTACACTTAATTTTAATAAAAAAAGAACGACTTGTTTTTCGAACTTCAAAAGACAGATAAAAATTCAAAAGCCAGGGCTGGTGTAATTACAACCGATCACGGAATAATTGAAACCCCAATATTCATGCCTGTCGGCACACAAGGAACGGTTAAGGCAATTGATCAGAAAACACTTAAAGAAGAAATCAATGCCCCTGTTATTTTAGGTAACACTTATCATCTTTATCTCCGTCCCGGAATGGAAGTAATAAATGGAGCAGGCGGACTGCATCAATTCATGAATTGGGATAGGAATATTCTTTCAGACAGCGGCGGGTTTCAAGTATTCAGCTTGTCAGAGTTACGCAAATTAAAACCGGATGGTGTAGAGTTCAGTTCTCATCTTGACGGATCGAAACATTTTTTCAGTCCGGGAAAGGTAATCGATATTCAAAGAAATATCGGGGCTGATATTATAATGCCCCTTGACGAATGTACGCCGTATCCGTGTGATTATGATTATGCTAAAAAGTCTAAAGAACTTACAACATCTTGGGCTGTGTTAAACAAAGAAGCATTTGAAAATAGTGATCCGCTTTATGGACATAAACAGTTTTTGTTTGGTATTGTACAAGGCAGTGTTTATAAGGATCTGCGGGAACAATCTGCAAAAGAGCTTATGAACATTGACTTTGACGGGTACTCAATAGGCGGACTTGCAGTTGGTGAACCGGCGGGAAATATGTATGATATTGTTAACTTTACTACCGATATCCTTCCGGGAAATAAACCCCGATATTTAATGGGTGTTGGAAGACCGGAAAATATTCTTGAATCAATTGAGCGCGGTGTTGATATGTTTGACTGTGTAATGCCTACTCGTAATGCAAGGAATGCCTATCTGTTCACATCGGAGGGAGTTGTTACAATTCGCAGCGCTACATATAAAAAGGATTTTACTCCATTGGATGAAAAATGCGACTGCTACACTTGTCAGAATCATACAAAGGCATACCTGCGACATTTGTTTAATACAAAAGAAATATTGGCTTATGAACTTGCCACTATACATAATCTTAAATTTTATTTAAATTTAGTTCGTGAAGCTAGAAAAAGAATCATTGACGGTTCTTATACAGAATGGAAAAATAGTTTTATTCATAAATTATCAAAAAATGTAAAGGAGGAAAAATGAATTATCTATTAGCAATGGCGCCACAAGGCGGAGATGCCGGCGGTGGAAGTATGGTCAGTACATTAATTATGTTTGGAGCGATCTTCGCAATATTTTATTTTATGATCATCCGCCCGCAGCAGAAGAAAGCCAAAGAAAAGGAAGCATTACTTAATGCGTTGAAAAAAGGTGATAAAATTGTTACTAACGGCGGAATGCACGGAACAATTGCCGGACTAGATGATAAAACTTGCTTAATTGATTTCGGCAACAATATTAAAATAAAATTTGATCGCTCAGCTATTGCAGGCGTTGAATCGAATAAATAGGATAAAAATAATTTTAAAATAAGTCCCCTCTTGAGAGGGGATTTAGGGGTGTGTTAAATATGGCGAGGAGAACTATTTTGCCATATAATCCTAAACTCAAAGAATATGCTCGTAAGCTGAGAAATAATAGTACAAAATCCGAGGTTTTACTTTGGAATTATCTTAAACGCAAACAGATGAAAGGCTTTGACTTTCATAGACAAAAACCCATTGGGAATTACATTGTGGACTTATGCTTGCAATAGAGATTGATGGTGAAAGCCATTATGGGAATGGAAAGAAAAGAATAGACAAATAGATATTGAACGTTTTGGTGTTAAGTTTCTTAGGTTTGATGAATTTGAGATTTATTATAAAATGGATAAAGTAATTAATAAAATTGAAATGTGGATAGAACAAGAAGTTACACACCCCTGATGCTTCGCATCTTCCCCTCTCAAGAGGGGATTTTTGTAGGAGTATGAATAGAATTGAATATTACAAAAATTAATTATTATGAAAACATTATCATCCAAATTAAATTTCCTAGGTATTGAAAAGGAATTTTCATCTTATGAAAATTCAGAAATTGTAATTTATTCCGCACCATTGGAAAACACGGTAAGTTACGGTTCCGGGACAAAGAATGGACCAAAGGAAATTCTTAAAGCTTCTCATTATGTTGAATTTTATGATGAAGAAACAAATAGAGAACTTTGTTTTGAAAAGGGGATAGCTACACTTCCAATAAGTAATTATGAAAAACTTAAATCTGAAACTGCTTTAGAAAAGATTGAAAAGGATATTTCAAATCTTATTAAAGATGATAAATTTCCTGTTATGCTTGGAGGAGAACATACAGTTACTCTCGGTTCAGTACTGGCACATCACAAAGCACACAGCAGTTTATCAATTTTACAGATCGATGCTCACTCAGACTTGCGCGAAAGTTATGAAGGCAGTATTTATTCACATGCTTCTGTTATGCATCGTATATATGAATTCAACAAAAATATTATCCAAGTTGGAATTAGGGCACAATGCAAAGAAGAAAGTGATATGATTGATATGATAAAAAAAAATAAGATCAAAATTTTTTATGCTCGAGAAATTCGTCAAGCAGAATCGCCGAAAAAATGGCAGAATGAAGTCCTGAGAGTACTCTCAAAAAATGTATATATTACTTTTGATATTGATGGGCTTGATCCTTCTATTGTTCCAGCTACTGGTACACCGGAACCGGGCGGACTTTTTTGGGAGGAAACTCTCGATCTGATAAAACTAGTTGGAAGGAAGAAAAACATTGTCGGACTTGATCTTGTTGAACTAGCCCCTTCAAAATTTCATCCGGCATCAAATTTTATTGCTGCAAAATTAGTTTATAAAATGTTAAATTATGCTTA
>QILJ01000341.1 GCA_003233295.1 Ignavibacteria bacterium
AGTCATTATTATTAAGCATAACATTTGATGCAACCTTACCCAGGCATAAAATTATCTTGGGTTTTATTAATTCTATTTGCCGAAATAAATATGGCTTACAAACTTCACGCTCGGACGGAAGAGGGTCGCGATTATTCGGAGGACGACACTTTAAAATGTTCGCTATATAAACTTCGTCTCTCTCAAAATTAATTGCTTTAAGAATATCTGTCAATAGCTTTCCTGCCCTTCCTACAAAGGGAATTCCCTGTTTGTCCTCATCTGCGCCTGGCGCTTCTCCAATCAGCATCAAATCGGCATTTGGATTACCGACACCGAAAACAAATTTATTTCGCGTGGCTCCCAAAGAACATTTTTGGCAATTATGTATATTCTCATACAATTCATCGAGAGTTGTATAGCTCGTTAAATCAGAGTTGAATAAATCCGTAGTTTCGCTCACTGTTGCACTTGTTTTTTTTACTATATTATTATCTGCTCTGTAAACAGTATTGCTGACATTTACAGTTAAATCAGGAATATCAATTTGCTCAAAGAGTTCATCACCGAAGGTTTCTCTTTGTTCAGTTAATGCAGTCTTGAGCCGATGTTTAATTTCCTCATTCATTAATACAGCAAACTTGTTTTATTTGCTAAAAATTTCATCTTTGTCACGATATCTAAATTTCAATTTACCTTCAATTAATTCATGCAAAGCTTGAAGATGAGATTTTTCTTTCTTTTCGAATTCTAAGGAAATTCTTTCCTGATCAGGATTTCCTCTCTCTTCAAATTCATCCTCAATTGTAGGAATCATAGTACTTAAAAGTGTATTGAATTCCAATCTGTTTTCGTCATTTATCTGACGCGCTCTTCTGGCAGCAACAACAACTGCTTCATAAGTATTACTTGTGTGCTCACCCAGTTTCTTCATATTGATTGGTTTTATCGGCATTTAATCCTCCGTGTTTAGTTCTTTATTTAAAATTTCATAAACTTCTTTTTTTGCTCGTTCAAGGTCATCATTAACAACAACATAATCAAAATATTTCTGATACCCTATCTCCATTTCCGCTCTTTCAATTCTTTTCTGTAAATCTTCATCCGATTCCGTTTTTCTGTCACGCAGACGTCTTCTTAATTCCTCAATGCTGGGCGGTCTAATAAATATAGCAACAGCATCGGGATATTCCTTTTTAATTTTCAGTGCGCCTTTAACATCAACTTCAAGAACAACGGACTTACCGTTTTTCATTTTTGAGTTAATGAAACTTTTCAGAGTACCATAATAATAACCATAAAAACTTTCCCACTCAACAAACTCATTCTGCTCAATTTTATTTTTGAATTCATCTTCAGTTATAAAAAAGTAATCAACTCCATCCTTTTCAACACCTCTTTTCTCCCTTGTGGTTGCAGAGATTGAAAACACCAATTTCGGAAATTTTTTAAGCGCACTTCTAACAATTGTTGTTTTACCCGATCCGCTCGGTGCTGAAAAGATGACAATTTTACCCATATTTATTCTATATTCTGAACTTGTTCACGAATCTTTTCCAATTCTTCTTTTATTAGAATTGCTTTATTTGTAATGTCAAGGGATACTGATTTATTACTGAGCGTATTGGCTTCTCTGTTCATTTCCTGAACAAGAAAATTCAATTTCTTCCCGGCTTCTTTTCCATTTTCTAATGTATTTAAAAATTGTTTTAGGTGACTATCCAATCGAACCGATTCTTCTGTAATATCGTATTTTTCAGCAAGAAGTGCTAATTCCATATTTAGCCGGTCGTCATAATCACTAATGTTCCCAACAAGATCAGCAGCTCTTTCTTTAAGTTTTGCAAAATATTCTTCAACCGAATCTCTTCCTAGTTTACTGATATCTTCATTCCATTTCACAATATTTTCTATTCTATTTTTAAGATCAGAGACCAGCATTTCACCTTCGGCATATCTCATTTTCAGCATTTCGTCAATTGCTTCAATCAATGCATTTTTTACTAACTCTAATTCAGATTCAGAAAGTTCAAGGTCATTATCAGCAAACAGATTTGGATATGAAAGCAAATGAGATAATTGTAATTCTTCATTTATATTTGCTTCACTCTTTATCTTATTCAGAACTTCAACGGCATTTGAAAGATTTTTACTGTCTATTTTAGAAATCCCGTTGCTTATTCCATCCTTTAAGAGATTTATATTTAAACTCACCTTTCCGCGATTGATCTTTTGCTTGATCAAATTCCTCAATTCAATTTCTTTGCTCGACAAATCTTTCGGCAGCCGGACTGATATATCCAAGAAACGACTATTCACACTTTTCACTTCCACTTCAAATGTGTAATCGTTCGAACTTCCGCTCGCTTTGCCGTAGCCAGTCATACTTTGAATCATTAAAACCTCAAAAAAAATAGGATTTTAAATATACTTAAAGTTGATAACTTATTACAGTAAATAAATTTAAGTCAAAAAAGAAAATGAATTTAAAATGCTTCACCTATTGCAAAATGTATCTGCAGCGTATCTTTCCAGAACCTTTGTTTCATCACAGGAACTCCGCTTATCGGGTCATAGAGTTTAATACCAAAATCTAACCTGAACGGGATAAAATCGGTATAATATCTAAATCCGAAACCAGTAGATACTGCAATTTGGTCAAATCTGAATGACTTAGCATTTGCCCATGAATTACCCCAGTCCAGAAATAGTGCAGTACCGATATTACCAATCAATCTGTTCCTCGTTTCAATGGAACCTTCCAGTAAAAATAGTCCGCCCGGCGTAGCTTGATCGAGTAATATTGCTTCAAGATCAACCGGGGATATACTCGTAAAATCGAATTTACCAAAAGAGAATTCCGGTACAAGTTCCCGCGATTGCCAGCCTCTTACAGAGTTACTGCCGCCGGCTGTAAACCTCTGATTATATGGAACTGAAGATTCAAGTCCGTCATATACACTAATAATCCCTACTCTTAACTTAATACCAAATGCATTTTTATTTGAATGATAAATTGAAGGGAAAACACTGAAATCAATTTGTGTTTTAAAATATAAGGGACTTTTCAGTTCATCCTTCTTTATTTTGCTAAGTAATAATGGAAGAGCGTTCGCATTACCGATAAGCAAGTTTGTTTTGTATCCGCGTGTCGGAAATGTAAAATCATCTGTTTTATTTGCCCCAAGATTAAATGCCAAAAGCGTATTGTTACTAGAAGTTACTTTTACAATTTTTTCAGCTATGGCAGCCGCAAGAGAATCTTTTTGCTCAGGTGTTAGATCCTGGTTATTACCAAGGTAACTTTTAAAGACATTTTCCAAATAATTTTGCTGATAAAGCACTTTCAGGTTCTCAAAATTCCACGAGGTATTGAAGGAAGTTAGATAAACGAACTCAGGTAACTCGAAATTAAAAGTAAACTTAAGTCCATTAGCTGTTGTATTATATTCATCTCTTCGCTTCTGTAAAGTTGTATAGAGTTCAGTTCTGGTAAGTATATTTTCACCAAACAAAAACGGCTGTTCCAATATTAGTCTTAAATCTGCGTATCCAATTACAGTAGTATTATATACACTTATGTTTTTTAAAAATTCGAAAATGTTTTGTGATGCAATAGACCCGTTCAGAGTTAGTATTCTTGCGCCTCCTAGAAAATTCTTTTTAGAAAATCCTACACTCAACCCTAAGTTGAATCTATTGTCCTCGTTATTCATAATTATTTCGGGAGCAATTTCATACATATTTCCTATTTCCGTTGATATATTTATCGGAACGGTATTGCCCACAGTATCTTCTATTTCATTTTTTACATAAGCTATATTAAAAAGATTTGTTCTGTACAATCTGCTTTGAGCTAATCTAATATTATATTCGCTATAAATATCACCTTCATTTAGAGCAGCAACTTCTTTAATTAGTTCCGTATCCACCTCATTTTTTCCAACGCCGCTTTTTTCGACATTTATCTCTGAAAGATCATATTTTTTCCCATGAGTAAAATATAACTCAGCTTCCACTATGTTTTTCATGGTATCAATATAAATTGTTGTGCTGTCGAATTCAGCGAACATATAACCATTGTTCCTAAGATAATTAGTAACGTTTGAGTTTATCCCGGAAATTTTTGTATACGAATAATTCTCAGTCGTATCAACATCGGTCATACTTTTAATCATTCCTTTGTGATAACTGCTAATATCATTAAGTCCAAATGCTGTGATCTTATTGATCTTGCTTACTTTTCCTTCTCTTATCTCGAACACAACGTAGCACTCATAATCAGTAGAATCGAGAAAGTATGTTGAAGATATTTTTGCGTCAAAGAAACCATTGTTAAAGTAGAATGATTTGAGCTTTAATTCTTCTTCAGGCAGAGCTAGAGAATCAAAATAAACCGCCTCTTCTCCAAGACCGATAAGTCCATTTAAATACTGCGAAATAGAACTAGGTGATTCTCGCAGACTGATCACATCACTCAACTCCGCATCAGAAAAATAGGAGTTTCCTATATATGAAACAGATTCCAACTCATATTGTTTTTCGGATTGTGCAAAAACATTAAGGAAGAGAACCGCGGAAATTATGTTTAGGAGAATAAATTTCATTAATTAAAGCTTTTTGTTTTCTTAATGAATGATCTTCACTTTTGTTCCAATCTTTACATAAGGAAATATTTCATCAATACTTTCGTCACTTATAGATATTGATCCGTTTGTCCAATTAAAAACAAACGGAAGATTTTTGAAAATAAGATTATATGTTCCAATACCTTGGATTCCAATATTTGCCCCTAACTTCGTTTTATTTGTGGGGCACATATTTGTATTATAAGATTCTATAATTTTATCATATTCTAACTTAGAAATATCCTTGTTTTTATAAGCCTCGGCTGCATCAAGTTTATTCGGGAAATTCAACTTAAAAAATTTATAATAATCTTCACTTTCCCCGATGGAGCATATATAGTATTCACCAATCGGAGTTACATAATCTTCAGCCGAACTCTTTATATCCTTTGGGCTTCTACCAAGAGAAACTTTATATGATTTGACAAATGTAGTATCGGCATAGATCATTAAACGCTGAGCCTTTTTATCAACTACTAAATTCATATCTGAAGCCAAGTCCAGCTTTTTTTCTATAAGAATTTTCTCTAAAGGTATTTCCCCAGAATTCTGCAGCATACCGTATAAAATCATACTTATGGAAAAGAGAGTCACACTCCCGATAAAATATATTATGTTCCTAATCAATACGATCTAAAGCTGTGAATATTTACTCAGAAATAATTATAAACTTATAAATATACTAAAGATTAAATTGTTAATAAATGATGGAATTTGACCGGTTAAAAAAAATCCCACTTTTCAATCACAATGATTAAAATTCAGTGGGATAATTATTTTAAAAAAAATTATTCTGACATCATATACCGGATGCTTCAACTACTGCAATTGCAGTCATATTAATTATATCATCAATTGACGCATTACGCTGAAGTACATGTATAGGTTTATTCATTCCCATCAGAATTGGTCCGAACACAGAAGCCGAAGAAAGATTTTCCATCAGTTTGTAAGCAATATTACCGGCGGATAAATTCGGGAATATCAATACATTTGCTCTTCCTTGCAATTTACTGAATTGGAACTCATTCTTCAAAAGATCCGGCTGCAGTGCTGTAGCAACCTGCATTTCACCGTCACAAATAATGTCCGGTCGTCTTTCATTTACTATTCTAG
>QILJ01000323.1 GCA_003233295.1 Ignavibacteria bacterium
TCGGCAAAGACCACATGCGCCGCTTCTCTATCAGCTTCAGAATACACTGCAACGGTAGGAATATCAAGCTCTTTACAAGTTCTGATAATTCTCAGGGCAATCTCCCCTCGATTAGCAATTAAGATTTTGTTAAACAAGTAAACCTCTTTTTAATTTGCAGTGATTAAGTTTTCTCAATTAAAAACAGAGGTTGGTTATATTCAACTGGTGTTGCATTCTCAACCAATATCTTAACGATTTTTCCGTCAGCATCAGATTCAATTTCGTTCATCAGTTTCATTGCCTCAACTATGCAAAGAACCGAACCGACTGAAACAATATCTCCAACTTGCACATAAGTATCTGCATCCGGTGCGGGTGCACGATAAAAGGTACCTACAATAGGAGAACGGATTTCATGGTAATTCGTGTTTACCTCTTCCTCCTTTGCTTTCGGCTCTTGAGCGGCAACTGGCTCAGCCGTTTGAACAACCGGATTTATTGGTTGAGAAATTACAGTATTGACAGACTGCTTGCTGTTTTTAGAGATCTTTATTTTTAGATCTCCTTCTTGAACCGAAAACTCGGTTATATTACTTTGTTCAACAACTTTTACAAGTCGCTTCAGTAGATTAATGTCCATGAGCACTCTTAAATTAGTTTTTAACTCTCTCTACGTATTCACCAGTACGTGTATCCACTTTAAGAACTTCTCCAATATTTACAAAGAGAGGAACATTTATAACCGCTCCTGTCTCTAACGTGGCTGGTTTCATAACGTTTGTAGCTGTGTCTCCCTTAAATCCTGGTTCAGTTTCTTTTACTTCTAATTGAACGAAAATTGGAATTTCAACTGTTATAATATTATCATCATCGTCCAGTAATAATTCAACCTCTTCACTTTCCTTCAGAAATTGATCTTGCCCGTCAAAATAATCTTTCTGAACATTCAACTGTTCATAAGTTTCGTTATCCATTAAAACAAGCTGATCGCCGTCTCGATAAAGAAACTGATATTTTTTACGTTCAACTCTTACAACATCAACAGATTCCCCAGCGCGGAAAGTATTATCAAGCACTTTACCGTTTTGCAGGTTCTTCAATTTGGTTCTTACGAAAGCGCCGCCCTTACCAGGTTTTACATGTTGGAATTCTGTTATTGTATAAAGACCGTTTTTGAATTTAATGATCAATCCGTTTCGGAAATCTGATGTATCTGACATATTACCTTCTTTAAATTTGACTTAATTAAAATATAATTACCAGTTACCCTAAAATCAAGCAACTAGAATGGTTCATTGTTCATACAAGAATTAGCCCGGTATCTGAGCTAAGTATCTATCAACTTCTCTAGAAGCCAATGAAGCTTTGTAATCTTTTTTGATTTTTTCAAGAGATGCTTTTGCGTTCACAAAATCATGACTTTTTATATAATTGATTGCTGCTTTCAGCAGGTAATCAGCATTAGAGGGATCGTATTCAGATACAGAAGCCGCTTTAGAATAAAATTCCGCTGCCGATTCATAATTAGATTTTATAGCATATACACTTGCCTTACCAGCAAAGGCGCTTGCGATCATAAGATCATCGCTACCGGAGTATGCATCATACTGCTCAAAGGCTTTATCGTATTGCCCTGTAAAATAGTAAGCATTTGCCAAATAAATCCTTGCTAATTCTCCTAGCTCCGAATCACCGTATTCATCAACAATTTTAATTAATCCCAGCATCTTTGTTCCAGGTTTACCGTCAATCGCTTCTTGATAAAGCCCTGCATTGTAACTTGGAATTACCCTGCTTAATTCTACCGAAGCAGTAAGGTTATCACTTTCAACTTTGTTCGTATAAAGAATAATCCCGATAATAATTGCAGCCAGTATACCTACAGCTGCAAAGATCATAGTTTGGTTTTCTTCATAAAAACCTCTTGCTTCATAAAAAGTGGTTACGAGTTTATCCTCTTTAATTTCTTTCTTTGATAACTTCTTCTTTTTTGCTAACACATCTTCTCCCGAATGATAAACAATAATTTAAAATATAGATTACTAATTTAATAAAAATTAACGCTCAATTCTAATATGATTTGAGTAAATCCATGCATTTCCGTCTAAATAAACTTCAACTCGATAAGCTCCGGGAATTTGTATCCGGAATTCCGCATCTATATTCTCAACTTCGTCAACTTTTCTTCCATTCCTGATCAACCTTATCAGTCCGCTTATGTTGGGAAGAAGAACTCTCAGCCGAATACTTCTGCTAAATTTAAGCGTTTCCCCCATGTGATAAATGGTGTTAGAATCCTGCGCAAAAAATCTGAACCCTTTTGCATCTGCATGATAATAATTGGATACGAAACATTTTCCTGCTTTCAATGTTTCAAGAAGCATATTCTTATCATCAGCAAATTCATTTTTCTTTCTACTTCTTTTGAATTTATGATCGCATAAAATGTGTGTTCTGATCGATTTGAAAAGTATTTTGTAAGGAAATACCTCCACTTCAAAAAATCCGAGTAAATTCAATTTGTGAGCGTGGGCATCAATTCCACCAATCCCGACAACTCTTCTTTTTTGATTTAGTTCATCCCAAACTTTCAAGGTCTTCTTTGAAGGGGCAATAATAGTTTTCAGCGGATGAACAAACGAACTGTATTTGTTCTGCTCAGTTAATCTTTCCATCCATTCCGACATATGATTCCATATCTCAATACCTGTAAAATCTTCTATCTTCCACTCTGTCCATGGATACGGCGGATGATTTTTCATTGAAGCTCGTTCTTCGTGCGGATGAGCAATAAAACCGATACCTCCGGCTTCATTAACTTTTTTTACATATTCCTTTGCGGGAATACGTGAAGAGAAAGTTTTATCAATACCTAAAGCTAAATAGTGATTCTTGTTTTTTTTATCATTGATCTCAGCCCCTACAATAAGTGCGGTTTTTCCATACCATCCCTCTTTACCTTCATCCTTTGCACGAAGCGTATTGTGATCGGTAAGAATTATATAATCCAAACCTACTTCCTTTGCAAATCCGATAATTTCATCAACGGTACCGGAACCATCGGAATAAGTTGAATGGATATGTATTGAACCAACATATTCGACCATGATAATCAGTTACGTTTAAATTTCATTTAAAGTTAAGTACTCTGAAGAACCGGGTTTAAGCAGATCGGAAAGTTTATTCATAAGAATATCCACACGTTCGTCCGGATTATCATCAAAATTATCGAATGCCTCTTGACTTGCAAAAGTATAAAGCTCAGCATATTGATTTTTTTTACTGCGGACTTTGTACACTTTGTAATCTTCCAACTCTTCAGCGCTGATAATATTTTTTAGTTCCCTGATAACATCAAAATAATCTTCAAGTTTATCCTCGAGAACTTCGTACCTAATTGAAAAAACAACTTTACCCATAATTTACCTTGTAATTAATTTATATTTTAATTCTTCCTTCAAAAACAATTTTAGCCTGACCGGATAACGTTACATCTTCAAAAATTTCGCCATTCGAATTTTTGAAATTAACTTTAAGCAGTTCGCTGCTCTTAGTTCGTAAACTTATCGGAAGAATGCTGTAACCATTAATATATAAAACAATTGCCGAAGCCACCGATCCCGTACCGCATGCAAGTGTTTCCTGCTCTACTCCTCTTTCATAAGTTCTGATCTTTATCTCATCTCCATTTTTAGAAATAAAATTCACATTAGTACCAAGCGGTGCAAATTGATCGCTATATCTAATTGCTCTTCCATACTTGGATACCGGGAATTTCTCAATATCACACAGTTCCGGTTCATCAAAACTCTGCTTGTCCAAGTCAATTACAACATGATGCGCGCCGGTATTGATAAAAGCCGCTCTGAACGATTTGCCTAATACTTCAATTGTGATATCCTTTCGAATATCGGTCGGCGGATTCAGATTGAATTTTATCTCGTTTTCATCAAGAACTTCACCAGAATACAAAGTTGACTGAAATCTAAATTTAGTCTTGGCACCTTTTATTCGACCGGTAAAATCCGCGTATTTAATTATGCATCTAGCGCCGTTTCCGCAGAGCATTCCAGTTGAACCATCAGAATTGTAATACTCCATTTCGAAATCGATATCATCAACATCCGATATCACCAGCATTCCATCGGCTCCAATACCAAACCTTCTATCGCACAAATTTTTTATTAAACTTGGCGCTATTTCCAAATTCTGGTTAAGTTTTTTATCGATTAAGATAAAATCGTTGCCGGCGCCAGTTAATTTTGTAAAATTAATTTCTAACATATTATCTCGAAATTTAAACTAATACTAATTGCTAATCAACTATATAGTTCTCTATTTTAACTTCATTATGATTATAGTTCTTTATATATTTTGTTATGAGCTTTAATTATGTTATAATATTTCTACTATTCTTGACATCGCTGATCAATTCGCAGGATATTGTTTATCAAAAAAGTTTGGGAGAATTTGAAAATGCAACTGCATTTAGTTTTACCCCAAGCGGCAACTTCTACATTGCTGATGCCGGGAAAAATGATATCATAAAACTTGATACACTTGGCAATAACCTGCAAAGTATCGGCGGTTATGGATGGGAAACTTCAACTTTTGACGAGCCGGTTGATATTTACGCTACCGACTTAAGAGTTTACGTTACCGATAAAAATAATAACCGCATCCAAGTTTTTGATAAAGACCTGAATTATCTATTCATGTTGAAAACTGACGGCAATAGTGATGATAAAAATAATTTCATTTATCCTACAAGTTGCGCCACTTCAATTCAAGGGGATATTTACATTTTGGATTCAGATAATTCCAGAATCATGAAGTATAATTCCGAAGGAGTTTTTCTTATTGAATTCGGTGGTTATGATTCCGGCGAATTTCAGCTTGTTGATCCGATAAAACTTGGTATTGCACAAGATTCAAAATTATTTGTTCTTGACGATGAGATCGTGACAGTGTTCGACCAATTCGGTATGGGATTATTCAAATTGAAATTAGATTTTGCTGCTGTTAACCTAAATATTACTTTTGATAATTTTGTTGTTAATGACGAGAGACAATTATATTATCTGAACCTTAGAAATCCCACAAAAAAAATTGCGAAGATCATTCCGCCGAACTTACCTGAAAATGCTGTAATAGTAGAAGCAACTATCTTTAATAATCTCTTATATATTCTTACGGAAAATGAGATTTTAGTTTATTCAATAATTAATATTTGATCTTCAATTGAATTTTTATCTTAAATTAATCTTCTTCATTTTAATATTCGTTTGGGTATTGGGAATTTTTATTGAAGTATTAATTCCACAATTTAATAATCTGGCTTTTCTGTACCCGTATTTGGATATTATCTATTCAAATGTTTGTCATCAGCAGCCAGAAAAGATATTGTCGATAAACGGACATAACTTATTAGTCTGCAGTCGTTGCGCGGGAATTTATTTGGGATCATTCGTATCGGCTTTAATACTGTTATTCGTACCGATTATCAAGGTAAACAATATTAAGTACTTAATTTTTGCGTCAGTTCCAATGTTTATTGATGTAATTTTGTATTCATTGGGCGTTTACACTTACTCAAAACCAGTTGCACTCTTTTCAGGATTTCTTTTTGGTATTGCAGGAATTATATATATTTACAAAGGTTTACAAATTTTATTAGCAGAGAAAAGAGAAGAGGAAAATTGAAAAAATATTTATCGCCTTTAATTGTTCCATTGTGCCGGTAGCAAAAAGTTTCGGATGCTGTTTAATAATTCCGGTAGCGGCTTTTATTGCGTTGCTGTTAGAGCAGAAAGCAAACAACGATTATTCAAAGATAGAGATCAAACAAGGATTATTGTTCGGATTGCTAACAGGTTTATATGCTGCACTGTTCGGTACTATTCTCGATTTTTTTATAACATTCATTACAAAGAACAATGACATTGTAGCAACATACTCGGAATTACAAAAGGTGATAAATCAATTCCCGATTTCCGAGAATTTAAAAGACAATGTGATGAACATACTTGGTAATGTTGTTGAATCAATCAGAACATCAGGCATTTCTTTGATCTACACTTTCTCTGTATTAGTAAACAATCTTGTTCTTAATTCTGTATTTGGAATGCTTGGCGGAATTATCGGTGCACAAATTTTAAATTCGAGAAATCAAAAGAACATTACTTAAGATTTCAGTCAAGTATTTATTAATTGAATTTAGAAAAACTTACCTTAATCTGAATGGGAATGTAATTACAACAGTTTGCGGACTTTGCTTTTGTCCTTTCGGCAGAGGTTCAAATCTCCATTGCCTCAGTGAACTGATAGCTGCCGTTTCTAACTTAGTATCGGCTTTTATTAAAGGGAAAATATTTC
>QILJ01000442.1 GCA_003233295.1 Ignavibacteria bacterium
AAAATACGAATTATTCAAATTAATTTCAGGATGAAATTATAGTCTTTGCCCTTTATTCTGAAGAGATGATGATTTTACGACCAAGTACTATCTAGCGATTTAGAGCTTAATTTTCTTAACAAATTAGTGACAAAAGCCGTTGTCTGTGAAGCTCCCAAGGAGAAACGGTTACGCTAATTAGGGTCTGCTCAGAAAGTCAGAAATGGAAGTTGTGTAATTGGGCAAATCTAACAATGTTAGCCACAAAGAGCGTAAGCCCAATCCAAGTTTCAGAAGTACCTTTTAGTTTAGCTTTTATTTGATTAAGTCCAAAGGCTTGTTTTGCTTGCCCAATTTTACCCTCTATTTGATTACGTCTTCCATATTCTTTTTTGCGTTTAGCTTTTTGGTAAGCAGATAATTTTTTAGGTTTTCCTTTCGGAGTAGCTGACAATCGGATATTATTGTTTCTACACCAAACTCTGTTTTTATTAGTTGCATAGATCTTATCTGCAAGAATTAGTTCGGGATAATAACCATAAAGGGTTTTATAGGCTTCAGCCTGCATTATTAAATCAGAACTTTCATTGTAAGCATCCCAACTTAATGTGTCGCCTTTTACAAATCCATTGGCGAGAGAAAGCCCTAATTTAGAACCGAACTCTACTTTTCGTCCTTGCTTGCCTCTTACTATCGGACGAACATGCGGCTGTGAAATGCTTAGAATTCTGTCATCACATCGGTTCGTTTTTTCTCGATACATTTTCCTTTGCTGCTCATTTAATGTCTGTATTACCCAGAACTGACGCATCTGTTTATATTCTAACGGATTTTCTTCCAACATATCCAGCATCATATTTATGCTGCGTATGTTTCTATCTAAGCAATTTAACTGATATCTGATAGCGCTGCGTAAGGTTTTCTTATTCTTTTGTCGCTTCTTTGCTTCCGACATATATTTTTTATGCGCTACCTTACGGTATGTTCTTGGTTTTACCTTTATTTTTGTTTTAAGTTCTTCAAATAAAAAATCTATAATGTCTTCTGTCTTTTCCCTTGCATCATTTAATAATCCTAGGTCATTTGGATATTGTATGTATTGGTCGGCAACGGTAGCGTCTATTTTCATTTCGCCTTTGTTTTCTGCCGATTCTTCTTTGCTTATCTTTTCGGGAAAACAAATCTTTATCAATTCATCACTAAATTGATTAAAAACATCGTTGCCTAATCTCTTTCTTATATCAACAAATACAGTTTGCGAAAAAAGGAAATTTGGATTAAATGAATTGCAATCAAGGAAAAATTGCATATACGGGTTCTCGCTAATGATTTGGAGAGTCTCTTGATCAGATAGTCTAAGAACATGTTTTATGATAAGACTTCCAATAATCCATCGCGGGTTAATTGCCGGCGTTCCTTGTTTGCTTGAGAACTTAGATTTATATATCTTTACCAGAGCATCCCAAGGAAGAAGACAACCGAGTTGAATCCATCTATTAGATTGATTCAACTCAAGAGAATAGAGATTGTTAAATTCTGTTATTTTTGTTTGATATTGAGAAGTATATTCAACCATATGCAAGGTTTTATTGTAAACATACGTTATTCCTTGCATATATCCAAGCCCTTTTTTGACTTATTCCCTTTTATTTCAATACTTTACGTGGGTTTGAGCAAACCCTAATTATCAGTTTTCTTTCTTCAATTGAAAGTTTATTTACCTCTCCCGCCATTGCAGTAACCAAAATCCCGACACCTCCACATTCAACAACATAATTCACATATCGTTTTATAGAATCGAAATCGATTTCATTATCATCGGTGAAAGGAGTGTTCATAACTCCAACAATACCATTTAATTTCCATGCGGAATTCATCTTATTTTTTCGCTACTATTTTGCTTGAAAATTTTCCGAGTCCGTCAATCTCAATTGTAACAATATCACCGATGCCGGCGGTAAAAGATTTTGCAGTACCGGATGAAATGATATCGCCTGGATTTAGCGTTAAAACTTTTGAAAGATCACTTACTATTTTTTCCGGTGTGTAAAGGATATCGGAAGTATTTTCAGAATATTCAACTTCTTGCTCACCTACCGCAGAAGTAATAGTTAACTTTTTAGCTCTATTCTTCCAATCAATTCCTTGATAAATAAATGGTCCGAACGGTTCAAATCCATCGCCAATTTTTAACCCCGACCCTAATAAAGCTCCGGCAGATTCCGGCGACTCATTATTCTTTTCTAGATATGATTGTTTATTCCCGACAATATCATTCCCAATCGTGTAACCGAAAATTGCTTTTGCTGCCTCTTCTGGTGAAGCGTTTTTAATTCTCTTTCCGATCACGATCACTAACTCAACTTCAACTTTAATCTCATTTAAGGAAGCAGGCAGAATAAGATTATCATCAGGATTCCCCGCAGAAGTAGGCGGTTTGAGAAACCAACGAACAGTTTTAGGCGGAGTTTTCCCCACCCATGATTGCTTGTAAGAACTCCCTAATCCCAATATTACCTGCGGTTCGCTTGGGTGAAGTAATTTTACTTTTTCTAGTTCAATTCTCTCGCCGGTCTCACTTCCACCCAACCAAGGAGCTTTATCCAATTCAGTAATAAATTTCCCTTCAACTCTTCCATAGTGATCAGATCCATGAATTTCATAACGACAGTACTTTGTTTGTGCGAACATAATAGTATTTCCAATAGTTATCATTAGTAACAGAATTATAGCTGCTGTTTTTTTGCTCATCATTATTTCCATTTTTTAAAATTACAATTTTACAGATATTCGAATACGTGATTTACATGCTTGATAGTTCCGAGATACTCACTGCCTTTATTCGATTGTTCGTCAATCAATTATTCTTCATTCTGGTTTTTATTATTTATCCACGGCATTTTTCTTTTTGTGAATTCTCTTCCTATCTCAGCTGCATCTTCTCTTCTCCCAGCGCCTATCATTACACCTTTCTTTATTCTTTTAACTACATTATCTGGTAAAACATTGTCGAGAAAGAAAAGCCCGTTTTTTTTACAAAGCGTTAAAACACTATCGCCTGCAGCTTGAACTTCCGGTGGAACTGGCGGGTCAGCGCGTCCTTCAGTGTAGCCCAGATAAAATCCGTAATCTCTTGGACCATGTTCTGCAAAACACAAACCAGGTGTCGCTAATGTCTTTTCTGCATTGGATAGTGCAATTGGGTCTTCCAATTTAACTCCCAACATCAATTCTCCTTCCGGATTCAATGGCCAAACATCTGCTTTCTGCAAATATTCTTGTTCACTTATACCCCAGACCCAAGCTGCAAATTTTTGACTTCCCCATCCTCGGAAACCTTTCCCGATAATATCGATCTTTTCATGATGGATCGGGTATCTGCAAACCTGCACATATTTTTTTACTGCCTCAGGATCCCGCGCTCGGGCTAAATGAATTCCATGAACACCTTGCGCTAATGCCTGCTGAACCATCCATGAACCGCCCATGAAAGAAACCGAGTCCGTTCCTAAAACCGGTAGTGACACTATTACTGTTGGTGTTCTATGCCCGCTAGGTGTTGGTCCGCCGTCGACCAATCCTTTCATGAACGCGCGAAGTTTTGTAAAGTCAAGAGGCATGTGCTCCATATTATATATTAAATAATCTGCCCATGTTTGACTTAATTTCTTTCCTTCCTCGTATCCGCCTTTCCCTACTGCATAATAGATAGGCTGTCCCGCCTCAAATAATTCGATACACTTATTAACACGTTTCGGCTGCCATTTTGTATCATTATTCTGTGCAAGCAGATCTGACTGCAGCAGTAATAGCGCCATTAACAATAGAACAGTCAAATAAGAATTAATTTTTGTTATCAGCATGTTTTCTCCATAATTTTATAAAATATTTTAGAACTCATTATTTAATTCTATAAGTTGATAATATATTTATTGTCGTCTCTCCAGAAAATTTCCCCCACAACTCAATTGAATTTGATTTATTTGCTTTTACTACACTCCATCTTTCCTCAACCTTAACAACTCTATTCACCAATTCATTTTCTGCAAATTCTTTATTCAATAGTATCATTTCAGTGAAAGAATCTTTTGTAGAGTAATTGGAAGAAGCTATATTCAAATTCAAAACATCGTTCTTGAATTTTGGGATTTTTGAATAATTCTTTCCCTCTTTAATTGGATATTGCATATTATTATTGGAAACCTCAGCATCAACATCCTGTTTATAATCACCCCAAATAATATTATCCTTAACTACAAAAGGTTTTAATCCTTTTTTAGTTTCAACAAGTAAAAAATTATCAAGGATTGTATTTCGAGAGATCAATACTTCACTTCTTTGAAAATAAATCCCATTATTAAATGCAGTAATATTATTTGTAAATTCGCCTCGACCTTCCATTGTGAAGCGCATTGCGCCTGAATTCATTGATGCATTTCTATTTCCTATAATCGTATTGCTTGCAATGGAAACAAAAAATTTATCCCTTGGTGGGATTGGGTCTAAAGGTGCGTCGTAACGATGTTCTTGTCCGCCCACAAAGATTGCGCCTGCATCATCTCCGGCTTCATTATCTACAAAAACATTATTAATAATATTTGCCGAACTCCAGAGAGCCACCCAAACTCCTCCGGCATCATTATGTGCCAATGCAGTATTACCGAGGAAAATATTATTATCGATATCGGCTGTGCTCCATCTAAATATTGAAACTGCTCCAGCATCACTACTGCGCATAGGATCGTCAAGACCAGCTGTATTATTCAGGAATACATTATTAGCAATTTTCAAATGACATTTTTTATCAGCAGCTACTGCTCCCCCTCTTCCGTTTTCAGTTTGATTACCGATAAAGAGATTATTTTTAATATTCATCTCAGCACCATCGCTGCAGTATATTGCACCGCCGTCATTAGCTGTTTCATGCCAGTACTTCGGGTTCCAGTGTTTCGGTTTCAAGGTTTTATTCCCAGCGAATACATTATTCGATACTGTAACATTTTTAGATGTTGTAAATATTGCAGCACCTTTATCCCTAATTTGTCCTTTCATTAAAGTGAAACCGTCAATCCTCGTATCATCCGATAATGTCATTATCCTGTCCTTTCTTGAACCGGAAATTATTGTTTTATATTTCTCAATATTCCGTTCTTTGAATTTCGGGCAATAACCGCCGAACAATTCTGTTCCGTCTTTAATTTTAAGTCCGTCTTCTTCATAAATTCCCTCGGCAATCAAAACAGCATTCTTTCCATTGCCATTAATTTCTTCCAGACCTGCCTGAATTGAGTTGAAAGGTTTTTCCTTTGTACCATTACCCTTTTCATCAGCTTTAATCGAAACATAAATTATATTTGAATATTCATTTAAGTCAACTATTTCGGTAACCGGTCCTTTTCGTGTTACTTCAATAGATCCTTTTTTCGTTTGATTATCCGGCGCTTTACAAGCTGATAAGAATACAATCAAAACCAAGATCATTATTTTTCTTAGCATAACATTTCTCCATTTAACAAAATTATTAGTTTACAAACTGCATAGAATAAAGTTTCGAACCTCTCATTCTGAAAACTAATTTCACGACTTTCCCTTCTAATGATGAAACATCGCTGCTTGAATTTATCTTCTTTGCATTCTCCAGCATTTTATCCTCGTCCTCGCTGAAGAAC
>QILJ01000358.1 GCA_003233295.1 Ignavibacteria bacterium
TTTTGGCTACTTCTGGTCTGCGTTTATATAAATTATTGAATGTGTATTGATTGATGATGGAGCAGCCAACTTTCAGGAAAGAAGTTAAACCCGGATTATGCACTAGAAATCTATTCCGAGCCCTAACTGACTACAATTTAGGCACTTGCTCTTCCGATAGCTATCGGAATCCTACTCACCATAACGGTGCTATGCTTCCGTTGCAAAACTAACTCTATATTCGTATAGAGCGTTTGGGAGGTTTTCTTGCTCTAAGATCTGAAGTTTTATAAAAGTGCACTACCTTAGTTTTTCCACTACGTTTTTCACTAGCTTCCCATAGATCAAAGTTTTTCTGCATATTGATCCACAATTCTGGTGTGGTATTAAAAGCTTCAGCCAATCGTAAAGCCATTTCAGCACTGATGCCTGCCCGGCCATTGACAATGGCTGATAAGGCCGGACGGGTGATGCCTAGGCCCTTAGCGGCTTCAGTGATAGTCAAGTTCAATGAATCCAGGTAGTGAGCCTTCAGAATCCGTCCCGGATGTGATGGTTTAAACATCCCCATTTTATAGTTCTTTAATGATAGTCTTCATAATTCACGTAATAGGCATCGCCATTCTTAAATCCGAAAGTAATGCGCCAGTTACCATTTACCCAGACCGAATATTCTCCTTTTCTTTTGCCTTTTAACTGATGAAATTTTGAACCTGGGAAGTTCATATCTTCAACTTCTTTTGATGCATCCAGCTGTGTTAAAATGTCCGCAATTCGATCAACATGTTCCGGTCTCAACTTGGAAACGTCGCCGTTTTCGTAAAACCTTTTTAGTGGCTTACTTTTAAAATTTAGTATCATTTAATCATAATGCGACGAATAGTTTGGCAATACAAATGTATAGTGTATACATACACTATACAAGAAGTTTGATAAAAAAGTTCAGTACTAAGAATAGACTGAGTTGTTGATTGGAATCTAGTGCTAAGAAAATTAAAATTATTTCTTTTCACCAATATCCTGAAGAACACTCATCCCTTCTGGATACCAAATATAACTGAGGCCCACTACATCCGGATCTGTGGGCATGATATCCACTATAATTCCTTGGTATACGTATCGTGTTATTATGTGTGATTCGACATCGTTTTGAAATCCAAGTGTTCGCAGTCTTTCTTCAAGTTCACCGAAATGTCCGTAGGATAGTAATTCAATGACTACATCAATGTCGTCCGTAGGTCTGACTCCAGGCACTGCGGTATCTGTAACGTAAAGACTTACCGTGGCTCCACCTTATAAATACCACATTTTCTTTAATTTGGGACAAGGCATTGGCAATAGTCTTTAGACGAACAATATTGTCATAATGGCTCATTAACGCATGATTCTTTTTTCCAACTCCTTGGCAGCAATAGTATGCTCCCTGGCTCTCCCTACTCTAATAGCATCAGTTAGAGACAGTAACTCATATAACTTTTCGTCTTTTTTCGATGCTTCTACCGCCCCAGGATACAGTGGTTCAATAGCTTGACCTCTAAGTTTTCCGTCAGGATCTGGCCACACGAATGGTTCGCTGGAGCGGATTATTTTGAAAAGAGGTTTGGCAGAATGAGCGGTAGGCATTCCTCTGACAATGGATCCTGGTTTTTGAGGGTAAACGTATTTTATACCAGTCGCTAAGAACTCCAAAAGCGCTTGTTTGAAGACTTTTCTCTTATTAGTATCAATTAATCCTGCAATCCTAGATCGGTTTAGTGATTCTGAAATTTCGGATGCTGAGATACTCAAACTTCTTGATAAATCAATATTCATCCATGGCTTATTGTTGGATGAAATTATCTTCAACAAAACAACGATATCTTGAGGACGCATGCCGCTATGTTTTTTCATGACGATTCGTGATTTGCGATTCGCGAATTGCAGCACAATTAATGAAATTTAAAAATCTACCGTATCTATCAACATGTATCTATAATTATTGAGTAAGTGGTCTATCCGGTCACGACATCCTGACCGAAAGGAAATAAGGAGTTCCTCTATTCCAGTTGCTACACATTCCTCCAGAGGCCAACCAGCCCCATTAACTAAGGTAGACAGACGTGTTTAGAACAGCTCAAAACTTTTGAAATAGAAACCGAATGAATTTCATTTTTTTAAGAATGAGACTTTTTAGCCAACTTACCATGCTTATTCGTTATAGAACAAAGAAATTCATTAGAAAAACCCGCTAAGATTCTCAATAGCTTTTCGATTATAGCGAAAGCAGCAAGGAATTGATGCTATTGATCAGGTTAATGAGGTGATGGGGAAATTGAGGAGACAGAAGGATTAAATCGATAATTCAAATTCAAAACCTGAGATTCGTAGAAAAGCGTCAGAAGACTCTAGATACTTAAAAATAAGTACTTTATTCTGGAGCTAACATCCTACCTTACTATAAACTAGTACTTTTTAGGGATTGCCAGGCCTTCCTAAACAAATACTTTTACAAATATGAATCCAGGAAATGTTATAGTTTTACTGAGTGGAGGAATGGATTCAACTGCTTGTCTTCATTTTTACAAAAAGGAGGATTATAATGTAACTCCCCTTTATATAAATTTTGGGCAAATCGCCGCTCCAAATGAATTGACGGCAGCTAGAAACGTCTGTCAGCACTACAACTTAGAGTTACGAACTCTTAACTGTATTGGAGATAAGCAATTTAGTAATGGAAACATTTCAGGGAGAAATGCTTTTCTTTTAATTACAGCTTTAATGCATTTTGACTTCAAATATGCCATTATAGCTTTAGGAATTCATACTGGAACTGACTATCAGGACTGTACACCAGAATTTTTGAACAGAATGCAGACAGTTTATGATCTCTATAAGAATGGAACAATTAAAATTGGTGCTCCATTTATAAAATGGACAAAAAATGAGATATACGATTACTGCCTTTTAAATAATATACCTTTAAAACTGACATATAGCTGTGAGCTAGGGTTAAAGCAGCCATGTGGAATATGCAAATCTTGTAAGGATCTAATGGTGTTCAATGATATATAATTCACAAGAGTTCATTCATCCTTCTGGCTTTAAGTTAAAGACGCCCTTACTTATCCCTTCGTTCTCAAGCAAGGGATTCAGTATAGTAAGAAAGAAGGTAGGCGGAAGTATAAGGGACGTTTCTGAGTTGTACGATGTTATCCTTGGTTGTAAAGAACTGCTTACAGAAAGCATGCTTGTAAGTGCTTATGATCTATATTACAGTTTTATACCTTCTCCTCAAGAGCTTCATTGCACACAATTTACATTTTTGGACAGCGGTGGTTACGAAACTTCCCAATTATATGATTTTTCGGGCATAAATAAGGCTCCTCAGGAAATTAAGAAATGGGAGTTGGGGTTTTTGGAAGATGTTTTAAAAAAGTGGCCGGAGGAATATCCAGCAATAATTGTCAATTACGATCATGGTAAGACTCGTTATTCTTTAAATGATCAAATTGACAATGCGCATTTGTTGTTTAATAAGGTTAAGGACCAAATGAGTGATTTTCTTATTAAGCCTGAAACTAAGGAACAAAATTATATCCAGATGGAGAACGTTTTGGATAAAATTTCGGATTTTCAAAAATTTGATATTATTGGAGTTACGGAAAAGGAAATAGGGGACTCTATTCTAAACAGAATGATTAATATTTCCAAAATACAAAAGGCGTTGGAATCAAATGGTTTACGAAAACCAATCCATGTCTTTGGCAGTCTAGATCCGATAACTTCCATTTTATATTTTTTAGCAGGTGCTGAAATATTTGATGGACTGACGTGGCTTAAATTTTCTTATCACAAAGGCGCTGCAATTTATACTCATAATTACGGAGTTTTAAACCAGGAAATCGGAATCCATACTCGTGATTCTTTAGTAAAGATCAAATCATTGACCGGTAACATTAACTTTCTGGATTCACTAAAATATGCAATGATGGATTTTGCGGCGACGAAAAAGTTTGAGGAGTTTCATGAAATCGGTGGTAGTAAATTTGTAGAAACAATAGAAAAGGCATACAATAGATTTTAAACTCAACAAAGTAAAAAATGGGTGGTTCTGGTGGAGGTTATTTCTATAGTAAAACTAATCCTGATCAAATAAAAAGGAAAATTCAACAGGAAAAGGAAAAAGCTGTAGACCAACAACTTGATAACAAGGTACAATCCTTGATTAATGATTTACTGGCAATAATCAACGATAGAGATCATGAAGGTATACAACGGCATTTAAATACAATTAATGATACCTTAGAAATGGATATCGCGGGAACAATTAACTTAAGATATGGTGGTTCAGTTTCCAAACATACCTACGTTGATGGATTAAGTGATATCGATACCCTAGCGATAATTAATAATTCAGATCTATCAGATAAAACGCCGAATGAGGTCAAAGATTATTTTTACGAAAGGTTGAAGCAGAGGTATCCAGCTACCACTATTCAAAAGGGTGACTTGGCTGTAACCATAAAGTACCAAGATGGAATTGAGGTACAGATACTCCCAGCGTTGATGCATGGAGATGGGTTTAAAATTGCCTCTGCTGGACCTGGGAACAAATGGTCTAGCATTATTAATCCTAAGAGATTTGCTTTAAGTTTAAGAGCGGTGAATCAAAAAATATCTGGCAAATTAATCCCAACTATTAAAATAGTTAAGTCAATAATGGCGGACCTCCCCGAACGTCGTAAATTATCAGGATATCATACTGAAGCTTTGGCGATAAGTGTGTTTTCGAAATATAGTGGTCCCAGAAATACTAAAGCGATGTCAGAGTATTTTTTTTCAAATGCTCCATCTAAAGTTCTAACTCCAATAACTGATAAAACAGGTCAATCTACTCATGTTGATAGTTATTTAGGCAGTGCTGGTAGCATCCAGAGGAAGATGGTTGCTGATTCATTAAAAATGATCGGGAGAAAATTGAAAAATTACAGATATTGGGTTGATCAACTTAGATAATCCCAAAAGTGGAAGAACTTAATCGTAAAAAACGAGTGCTTAATATGATGATCACGATGCACTCTGTATTACGTGACAGATACAAAAATCTAGCTACCATTTCAGATATTTTGCTACTAGTAAGTGCAATCGGATTGAACAGTATGGTATTTGTCGATTATACTTTTTTCGAATCTATATTCGTTAGCCAAATGCAATTTAATCTAATATTGGGGTCGTTGGCGGTTTTGGTTTTTACTCTTTCTTTGGTCTTGCTCTTGGTGAATTGGAAACAGAAAGCGGAAAACCATAAAGTGGCAGTTATTCAATTATCAGGTCTTTTAAACGAATGTAGGCAGATTATTAGTAAACCTAACTCAGAAATCATAGACTCATTTTTATCAAAGTACAACCAAATTAATAGCATGCTTGTTCCGATCCCAGATAGTAAATTCAATGCGCTCAAGTCTAGGCATCTAAGAAAGGTCGAATTCAGCAAATTTTTGGACAATAACGGTCATAGACCATACTGGTTGGTTACTATCATTTTTTTTCTCAACTCTTTTAGAAAATGACACAGGGTAAAATAGAAAAACTTGCGCACAATTATTTTTTGGCCAAATCCTTTATTATCGAAATGGGATATGAACATGAACTTGAATGGGTCGAGAGTTTATCCATTGACAACTTGGAAGAATCAGACTTATTAAGAGAAGTTGCATGGGTCATTTTATCAAGTGGAATGAAAGAAACGGTTATTAGAAACCTGTTTAACGATATATCGTCTGCTTTTTTAAATTGGAGTTCCGCAAAAGCAATCGCATTAAATAAAGAAAATTGCAGGCAAATCGCTCTTAATTCTTTTTCGAACCAAAGCAAAATAGATGCAATCTTGTATTTTGCAGATAATCTTAGTGAGATGGGGTTTGAAAAATTCGTTATTAGAATAAAACAAAATGGCTTAGATTTTATAACTACTTTTCCATATCTAGGTCCTGTGACTTCTATCCACTTAGCTAAAAATATTGGATATGATGTCGTCAAGCCAGATAGGCACCTAGTTAGAATATCAAATCAATGTGGTTTTACCAATCCAGAAGAAATGTGTAGGAATTTGTCAAGCTTAATTGAAGAAAGGATATCGACTATTGATTCTGTCCTCTGGAGATTCGCAAGCCTGAATAAAAACTATATCAGCCTCTTTTGATTAGATTGTTAATAGAACAACCTGTTTTTTGTAATTCTTCTCAACCAACTTTCAAAGTTATATTGCTTGACTAACTAACTTCTCGTTTGCAAATAGTTTGCAAATGAAAAAGCAGCTACGAAAAATATATCGTAACTGCTTGATATTCAATGTGGGCCCTGCTGGGCTCCCCGCTATCCGCATACGCTCCAGCGGGGCAGGTTTCTCGCCTATATAAAAAGAGAAACCACACCTTTTGGTGTGGTTTCAGTGGGCCCTGCTTCCCGAATTCTAAGACTAAAACAAGCAATTTACACGAGAAGTTATCCCTTTTAACCAGCTGCTCTTAGTTTGACATAAGGTGTTCCTCTTTTTATTACAGAAAAAGCCCTGGTTATAATTTTAAATTTCACTGCATTTAATACAGTCCCATGTGCCTTTCCTTCTTCTCTTTTCCGTTTGTAATAAATACGTAGTTCGGGATCATGAACAACAGCCGATCGTGCAGCATTTGTTAAATGAGCTTTAACTGTTTTGTTGGCTAAGTGGCTTACTCTGGTTTTTCCTCTAATACTTGTCCCGGAACTGTACTCGAACGGAGCTACTCCACAATAACAGGCAAAAGACCTTGCGTTAGTTATGCCTTCAAAGTTATTGGTGGTTAATATCATTATTACAGCATTTACAAGCCCAATTCCGGTAATACTGATGAGTAGATTGTAGCTTTCTTCCAGCTTGGGTTTCAATCTAATTATTTCAAGAATCTCTTTCTCAATAATATCAATATCAGCATTTAACCCTTTTAATCTCTTTTTCATTCTTTTAATAGATTTACTATCGAGTTGAACAGAATGCTCTTTTAGCACCTGTTTCTCTATTTTGGCAGATTTTACAACACGATTTCTTTCCGACATTAAGCTTTTCAACAGAAGCATGTTTGCCGTTGGCATTGAGGATGGCGACAGCTCATCTCTGAACAAATAGCAAAACCGCGCTATTTTATAGGCATCAAGCTTATCGTTTTTACCTCTGGTTAAACCGAGGCTTCGTTTAATATGTAAAGGTGAGCAGAAGTTAAAATCTACTCTACCATCCAAAAATAGACCAATTTCCAGGCCATAAACACCACAATATTCTAAACAAATAAACGCTTGTTTTAAGCCTACACCTTCTTTTTTTAATAGCTTTAAAAGCTCCTTGAAACCTTCCACCTCATTGGCTATTTTAAAATGCTTGTCTGCTTTTCTGTTCTCTTTATCATAAATGACAACATCAAGTGTTTTTTTTGAGATGTCAATTCCAATAAACCATGTTCTTTTCATACTTTTGATATTAAGTTTAGGCAAACCGAAATAGTTGATATTGCTATATCCTTTAATAAGTCTTGTTACTTATAATTCTAATTGGCACATTTCAACATAAAAGAGTTTGGGACTGATTCGGGGAATAAACCATTTCGTTTATAGCTATCGATAGTTCACCCAAGCTCTTTTCGGTTTGTTTTATAAATAATAAAACTACCATTTTAATATCTTTCTAAACTAAAGGATAGCTATCGGGACGAACCAGCGGCCACCTGCCCCGAAAGCCCCGAAAGCTTTCGGGAGGGGAGTCAGGGGCGTTTATACTTTTGCAAGA
>QILJ01000427.1 GCA_003233295.1 Ignavibacteria bacterium
GGAATATTGATTTTGATAGTTGATTCTTCATAAATTCTGCCGTCGCCATGACAAGCGGGGCAAGGCTTCGTAATAATTTTTCCCGTACCGTTACAATTATGACATGGTGCAATATTCACAAACTGACCAAACAAAGAACGGGAAACCTGTTTAACTTCACCCGTTCCTGAGCAGACCGAACACGTTTGATATGACGCTGGATCTTTTGCGCCGGTACCGCTGCATGTTTTACAAATGTTATGTTTTTTTAGTTTAATCTTCTTTGTTGTTCCGGTAGCAATTTCTTCTAAAGTTAATTTTAAAGTTACTTTTAGATCTTGTCCTGGAGTACCTGTTGTTCTTTGTCTGCCCCGCTGTGATGAACCGCCACCGCCGAAAAACTCGTCAAAGATAGACGAACCGCCACCGAATCCGCCACCTCCGAAAATATCAGAAAAATGGCTGAAGATATCTTGTGCATTATTGAATCCATGAAAGTCCTGTCCGCCTTGAAATCCTTCATGACCAAAACGATCATATTTTGCTCGCTTCTCGTCGTTACTTAGCACTTCATATGCTTCGGCAGCTTCCTTGAATTTTTCTTCAGCTTCTTTATCATCCGGATTTCTATCCGGGTGATACTGCATCGCCAATTTTCGGTAAGCTTTTTTTATCTCATCGGCGTTCGCACTTTTGCTTACACCCAAGACTTCGTAATAATCTCTTTTAGTCATTATGATCTATTCCTTTGCATTTTCATCTTTATCAACTTCCGCTTCTTCTTTCTTTTCCATTCCTTGGCTCACAATAACCTTAGAATGTTTAAGAACTTTGTCTTTATAAATATAACCAGGTTCAATTTCCTCAATTATTATATTTTCCGGGTATTCTTCCGAAGGCTGCTGGAGCAATGCCTCGTGGTATTCATAGTCAAATTCTTTCCCTACAGAATCTATCTTTTTTACGCCCTGTGCTTCGAGTACTTGAGTGAATTTATCGGTTATCATTTTAAAGCCGTCCCTTACAGATTCCAAGTTGTCATTGTCAATATGCGACAATGACCTTTTCAGATCATCGTATATTGGCAAAATCTTTAGTATGAAAGGCTCTGCGGCATATTTAAAAAGAACGTCCTTTTCGTTTTCAGTTCTGCGCTTATAATTTTCAAACTCCGCAGCTCGTCTTAATAACCTATCATTTAATTCATTGTTCTTTTCTTCCAGTTCAGCAACTCTTTCTTCTAAATTTTCTAATTCAACCGAGAGGGTTGATTCCTCTTTATCAACAGCTTCTTTTTCTGTTCCCTTCTCAACTGTAATCTTTTTATCCTCTTGCGTTTTATTTTTTTTGCTCTTTTTCATTTTTATATGATCTCCTCACTTTTCAATATAAACACGTTCTATTTTTGTAATTCCTTTGATAGAAGTTTAGCAACATATTCGACAGCTGCTACAACTTTTGAATACTCCATTCGTTTAGGTCCGATAATACCAATAGTACCGGATGCCTCACCGACCTTATACTCTTTAGTTATAAGACTGTAGCTCGTAAATTTCTTCTCTCTATGTTCAGAACCAATGGTTATTCTTATATCGTTACTATCTTTTTTTAACTGGTCATCCATTACGTGGACTATAACATCTTTATCTTCAACTAATTCTATTATACTCTGGAATTGTTCAATGTCTTCAAATTCCGGCTGTGTTAAAATATTTTTTGCTCCCGCGATAACAGATTGATTCCCTTTGTCATCTTCAAATATTCTGTCGGCAGAATCAAGGAAGACCCGGACAATCGGTTTTAATTCTTTGGTGCTTAAGTTTCTAACTCTATCAACTATCGTATTTCTGATCTCGGAAAACCGTAATCCTGATAATCTCTGATTAAGAATACGTTGAACAGAGTTTAACTTATTCTGCTGAACAGATATTTGAAGTTCCACAGTAATTGTTTTTACAATTCCCGGTACAACCGTAACGACAACTAAAATTCTCGAACTGGAAAGACGTACTATCTGGATTTTTTCAAGAATATAATTGCTGATCTTCGGATAAGTAATACATGCAAGTTCATTAGTTATGTCACTTAAAATTGATGATGTTACTTTTATAAGATCATCATCTTTTTGCGAAGCAATATTATTCTCAACAGTTCTTTTAGCCGCTTTGCTTAATTTGGGAGGTCCCATTAAGGAATCGACATAAACCCTGTAACCCTGATCGGTAGGAACTCTGCCGGCAGAAGTATGAGGATGTCCAAGAAGACCGGAGTCCTCCAGATCAGCCATAATATTCCTTATGGTTGCCGGCGATAATCCAACATCATACTTTTTTGATATGTTTCTTGATCCAACAGGATTTGCAGTTAAAATGAACTGATGGATCACATATCTGAGTATCGATTTTTCTCTTTCACTTAATTCAGGGTTAAGCATATTATTAAATTTTTATTCCCAAATTTTAGAACTTTAAATTTAATGATTTATAATATCATATTCACTACTCTGAATTTTATTAGATGCTTAAAACATGCGGTGGTTTCTCTTTTTTTATCCTAATTATTACGAATTTTTCTCTATCTAATTTCTTGTTTTTATATCTTTACAAATCAAATATATTTTGTAGAGAGGATAAATTGAGCACGTCGTATAAATCAGCCGGAGTTGACATTGCAGCCGGTGAAGAAACCGTAAATAAGATTAAAGAAATTGTAAAATCAACGTTTAACGATAGTGTATTATCGGATATTGGTCATTTTGGTGCGTTTTATAAAGTCGATTTTAGTAAGTATAAAGAGCCTGTAATGGTTTCCAGCGTTGACGGTGTGGGGACAAAACTAAAAGTGGCTTTTATGATGAATGTGCACAATACTGTTGGGCAGGATCTTGTGAACCATTGCGTTAACGATATTGCAGTCGGCGGGGCAACACCGCTTTATTTTATGGATTATATGGCGTTCGGAAAATTAGTGCCGGCAAAAGCAGAACAAATAATTGAAGGATTCGGCAAAGCCTGTAGAGAAAATAACGTTGCATTGATCGGCGGAGAAACAGCGGAGATGCCTGGACTATATACTGAAGACGAGTATGACATGTCCGGCACAATAGTCGGCATTGTTGATAGAGAAAAAATAATTGACGGAAAAAAGGTTCAAGAGGGTGATGTTCTAATCGGCTTCGGCTCAAACGGACTTCATACAAACGGTTATTCACTTGCACGTAAGGTTTTGTTCGGAAAATTTTCAGTCAATGATACTCCGAAAAATTTCAGCAGCACTCTGGGCGAAGAACTTCTTAAAGTACACAAATCATATTTGAAATTAATAAAAAACATCTCAGATAAAATTAACATAAAAGCATTCTCCCACATTACCGGCGGGGGAATTATGGGAAACACTCTGCGCGTAGTTCCGGAAGGAAAAGGTCTGAATATTAATTGGTCTGCATGGGAACTTCCGGAAATATTTAAACTTATCCAAAACACCGGAAATATTTCAGATGAGGAAATGAGAAAGGCATTCAACCTTGGCATTGGATTGATAGCAATCGCAGATAAAAATGATGTTGATTCAATAATTTCCATTGCAGAAGAATTGAATGAAACAACTTACATTATCGGGGAAGTTGTTACCTCAAAATAATACGGTGATATGCTACAAAAGATCTAGAGGATTAAGAATACAAATTACCTTTCCAATGATATAATAACACCGGTAACAAAAGCTATTACCCACCAAGTATATGCCAATTTGGAATAAAGGTTCAATCCTTTGTTGAAAACCACTTCCGCTCCGTTTGTAATTCGATGCCTCCATATATATATAGCATCTATAACCATAAGAAGTAAACCGATATATCCCAGAATTCCGTGGAATGTAAAATATGTGTTTGTAGTTCCTATCATCATACATGATGTAGCGATCAGATCGAAAGTGACTGCAGCGGTTAAAAAGAATAAAACAGAATTTGAAGCCCAAGGTGTTTTGAACTCTTTGAAGATAAAAATTGTGTAAAACAATAGTGCAAGATGAACAAACGCAATACCAACAATAATAATAGGTTCCATATTTCCTTTACTTAAGTAACTTGAGAATAATCAAAATTTAATGACTGTAAAGCTAATAAATATCATATGTTTATAAAAGAAAAATAATAACACAATAAATCTCTTTATTGATAAATTATCAGTAAGTCGGTTTTTGTTATCCAATTAAAATTAACATGAAATAATCTGTATGTAATTTTAATAACATAATCATTATATTAAAAAATCAAATTTATAAGGATAGAATTGTGAGAAGGATCAGCTTTTTTATATTTGCACTATTATTATTTCAAACAGTAATTTCTGCTCAAGATGATAATGAAGACCTAACTTGGCCTAGAGAATTTACAGTTAAAAAATTTTTAATCACAGTTTACCAGCCCCAGCTTGAATCGTTCAAAAAAAATATTCTTGAAGGGAGAATTGCAGTATCTATTAAGCCTGAAGATAAAGATATATTGTTCTGCGCGGCATGGTTCAAAGCAATGATGGAAACTGACATGGATGAGAGAATTGTTACTCTGAAAAAAATGCAAATTACAAAAATACATTTTCCTGATTATGACAACCAGAAAGTGATTGACAAGCTTTCCAGAGTATTGGAAAAAGAGTTCGAATCATGGAATATAACCATGTCGCTTGACCGATTAACAGCATCATTGGATGATGTTGAGGACTTAAAAACAAAATCGGAAACCCTTAATAATGCTCCGCCGGATATTTACTTCAGAACAATCCCAAGTTCATTGATCTCTATTGACGGAGATCCGATCATGAAGGATGTTAAAGATTCCGGATTAGAATACGTAGTAAACACAGCTTTTTTTATAGTTAGAGAAAAAGGTAAATCAACCTATTATATTAAAGGAGGAAAGTTCTGGTATCAATCTGATGATATTACAAGCAATTGGAAAGCAACGGAAAAAGTTCCAAAAGATATTATGAAATTTGCTGAAGAAAATATTGAAGCAACAAAACCTGATTCAATTTCTGCTTCTATAACAGAATCTCCAGCTTTGGTTGTAGTAACAAAACCATCAGAACTTATTCAGACGGACGGTGAACCCGATTATCAATCTATTGAAAACACATCACTTCTCTATGTTAAAAACACCGAGTCTGATATCATTATGGATATAAACTCACAAGAGCATTTTGTGCTGCTTGCCGGGCGCTGGTATCAATCAAAAACACTTGCTGCTGGTGATTGGAAATTTACCGAGCCTGAAAAACTACCGGAGGATTTTTCAAAAATTCCAGAGTCCTCTGATATGAGAAATGTTAGGACAAGCGTCAGACTGTCTAAAAACCTTCGATAACTTCATAAAAATTTTTATCTTTGGAGAGTAAACCCAAAGGGAAAAGATGCAGTATATACAAGGCAAAAACAGGGAACAACTTGTACTAATTTCCACTACTGTTGATGATTTAATAGATGAAGATAACGAGGCAAGGTTCATTGATTTATTTGTAGAAAGTATTGATTTAGGGAAAATGGGCTTTGCAGTTTACCACCCGGAAAATGGACGACCAGCCTATCATCCTAAAGACCTTCTGAAGTTATATTTATATGGTTATCTAAACAGCATTCGTTCA
>QILJ01000009.1 GCA_003233295.1 Ignavibacteria bacterium
ATACGATTGAAAGCTGGCAAGATAATGCACTAGGCAGTATGGCACGATATCTATTACCATATTCACTAATGACGACAAAAGGAGTTTATGAGAATCAGCGAAAAGTGACGGATAAAAAACGCGTTTATATTTTAACTCGTTCGGCATACGCAGGACAGCAGAGATATGCCGCAGTCACATGGTCGGGTGATATCCATGCACAATGGAGTGTTTTCAGGAATCAGATATCAGCCGGTTTGAACTTCTGCATGACGGGAATTCCTTACTGGACAACGGATATCGGCGCATTCATTCCCGATAATCCGCTTGGTAATAGGGATAATGCCTATCGTGAAATATATTTAAGATGGTTTCAGTTCGGTGTATTCAACCCGATGTTTCGTTCGCACGGTTCCGGAACGGCAAGAGAGATATGGAATTTCGGCGGAGAGAATTCATGGACTTATGCACCGCTGAAAAAGTTTGATAATTTTCGTTATCGATTATTGCCATACATCTATTCGATGGCTTGGCAAGTTACGAGCAACGATTACACTATGATGCGCGCACTTACTTTTGATTTTAACAATGACGAGAAAGTTTATAATATTGATAACGAATATATGTTCGGTCCGGCATTCTTAGTTACGCCGGTAACTGAAAAAATGTATTATGAAAATAATTATGTGGGGGAAGTAATTCCAAGTTCAAATCTATTTGATAAAGATGGTAAGCAGGGCGAACTTAGTGCCGACTTTTATAACGGGATTAACTTTGATACATTAGCAACGACAGGACACAGATCGAATCTTGATATAAATTGGAATGACGGTGTTTCACGTCCTGAAGAAGTACATCAATATTATTACAGCATTCGTTTGTCGGGTGAATTATTGGCTCCTGAGACAGGCAAATATACATTTGTTACAACCTCTAACGATGGTATTAGAATACTAATTGATGATAAAGTTGTTATTGAGAATTGGACAGGGCATGGTGTCACAATTGACATGGGAGATATTAATCTTGAAACAAATAAAAAATATAAGTTAACAATTGAATATTTCCAGTTATTAGGAAATGCTGTAACAAAGTTAGCTTGGATATTACCTAGTGTTACTAAGAAACTCGAAGCACAAAAAATACCCTCGACAAAGTCAGTAGAAGTTTATTTACCGAAATCATCAAACTGGATTGACTTCTGGAGAGGTAACTCATTTACTGGCGGGCAGACAATCAAAGTACCGGCTCCTATTGATGAAATCCCATTGCTTATAAAAGTCGGATCGATCATACCGATGGGACCATACTTGCAATATTCCGATGAAAAACCAGCCGATCCTATAGAGTTAAGGATCTACCCTGGAGCAGATGCTGAATTCACGTTGTACGAAGATGAAAATGATAACTACAATTATGAAAAAGGAATTTACGCAACTATACCAATAGGTTGGAATGAAAATGATCAGAGCTTAACTATTGGAAAACGTGAAGGGAAGTTTCCTGGTATGTTAAAAGAGCGTACATTTAATATTGTCTGGGTTCGTGAGGGACATGGAGTTGGTGTAGAGCCGGAAATGAATATTGATAAGGTAATTAAATATTCCGGTGATAAAATAATAATCGAGAAATAAGTTTAATAGGATAGACAATAAAATGAAAAAAATATTTTATGCAGCAGTAATGACAGTTTATGTATTCTTGTTCTCTGCAGGGATCAATGCTCAGCCGGTTATTCAAAGACTTGAAGACGATCATTTTAAAATTACTGTGCAGAATCTTGATACGGATTCAATAAGGATACTTCAAGTTACCGATCTTCATTTGGGATCAAGAGGGCATTGGCGAGATGATCTGAGAACATACAACAGGATCAAGCGATTAGTCAAGATGTATGATCCGAATTTTATTTTTATAACTGGTGATCTGTTTACCGGTGAAAAACCATACGGCAGTTTGTTAGCTGCTTATGCAGTCCATTTCTTCGATGAGTTAGAGCGTCCGTGGTTTTATGTCTATGGCAATCACGATCCGCAGGGTGGTTTCGGACATGATGATATATACAATGTGTTCAAAACTTCTGAATGGGGAGTGCTGGGGTATCACGGTTCTGA
The DNA here is from genome assembly GCA_003233295.1 of Ignavibacteria bacterium. The sequence continues at coordinate 2,094 of QILJ01000009.1, forward strand.
CGAAACGAAAAAGTATGATTACTACGTTGATATAATAGTTGGAAATAATCCGACACCAAATTGGCAAATATATGCTTTCGATACCGGTCCGCATAATGGGATCAAAGCTGTCCAACCTGACCAGATTGAATGGTATAAAAAAATATCCACACAAACAAAAGAAAAGTACAGCAAAACAATCCGTGCTATTTCGATCTTTCATATTCCTTTGATCCAATACCAAGAGTTGTGGGATGATGATAGTATAAAGAAAAATGGAGTTAGTCTTGAAAAAGTCTCTTATGAGAAGGATGACGGAACATTGTATAATACTTTTGTAGAGATGGGGAATGTAAAAGCTACGTTTTGCGGGCATGATCACTATAATAATTATTGGGGAAAATATACAGGTGGAATAATATTAGCTTATGGATATATCAGCGGTGAATCTACAAACGAAGCTTGGCCTACCGGCGGCAAACTAATTACATTACCGACGAGTAAAGGTGAAATTGAAATTAAAAATGTAGTCCCAGTTTTTGCAAAAGATGAATATCAATATTAAAAATAATGTAAGGTTAGCTATGTTCAATAGAAAATGTCGATTGGGTTTGATTTTTATTTTAATTGCAGTAGTATTTACAAACTTTCTGTTTGCTCAGCAGGAAAAACTTAAAACAGGAGAATGGATAACAAGTTGGTATCTGCTAGGTCCTTTACCCCTTGAAGAAGGAAGCAGTACTGTAAATCATCTAGGAAAATTTGAAAAAGATTTTCTTTCCGAACACGGCGGGGAATTAAACCCGACGATAGAAGTTGGACAAACTGAAAAGATCGGTAACTCAACTTTGAAATGGATTGAGTTTAAAAGTCCCGACACAACTGTGAATTTGGATAAAGCAATTTCGAAACGATCTTTCATTGCAGCGTATGCCTACAAAGAAATTTATGCAGAAAAAGAGGGAACGTATATTCTTTCGTTGGGCACTAACGACGGAGGCAGACTTTGGATAAATGGTGTTGAGGTATGGGATTATCCCGGGGCACGAGGTTTGAAACCTGATGAAGATTTGATCCCTATATTCTTAAAGAAAGGAAAAAATAAAATTTTATTAAAAGTTGAAGAAAGGGGAAATAACTGGGGCTTTGCTGTTAGAATACTTCCATTCAATATTGATACATTCACTAGAAGAGGAAAATTATTCAAGGTTGTAACACTGCCGTCCGGTGTGTCAGAACTGCGCTTTTCACTGACCGATCAAGTTGTTGAAAATTTATTTAATTCAGTTGATCTTGAAATATATACTAATGATATAAGTAAAGAACCGGTTTGGTCAGGTAAATGGAATAAAAAAGAAAAAATGAAAATGGATATTAAAGATCCAGATTTTAATCATTATCTACTTAAGATTGATGCTCATAGAAGGGATGGCAAAGAATGGAAGACAGAAATACCATTTACTTCTGGAAAGAGAATTGATTATAGTTTGTTTGATAATAACAGAACGGATTATAAAATAATAATCGGTGAGAATGCTTCTGAATCTGAACAATGGGCAGCTTCCGAGTTACAGAAATGTTTAGTGGAGATCAGCGGCGCTGATTTTGTAATTGAGAATGATATTTCAAACTTTACAGATAAAGAGATTATAGTTGGCTATAATAAGCATTCGAAACAATTGCTTGGCAATGATTTCAAGAAACCTGACTCGCTTGATGAATCGTTTATTTACAAGAATGTAAAATCTAACATAGTTTTGGTTGGCGGTAAACAGCGCGGAACTATGTATGCTGTATTTTCCTTTCTTGAAAATCAATTAGGAGTAAGATGGTACACACCTAAAGTAACTGTTATACCCAAGAGGGAAAGTTATGCTTTTAATTATATCAACCATTATGAAGAACCTTCAATACAAGTTAGAAATGATTTTTACTATGAAGCCTTCGATCCGACTTGGGCAGCGCATAATAAAATAAACGGAGCTATGGGATTCCGTAAACAGCATGGTGATATTGAAGGCTACTGGTCGGTTCATACATTTTATAAGTTTATGCCTCCATCTGAATTTTACGATGAACATCCGGAGTATTACAGTTTAATTGATGGTAAAAGAATTTACGAAAATGCGCAATTGTGTTTGACTAACCCGGATGTGCTGGATATAATTACAGAACGATTGAAACAAACGATGAGAGATCATCCCAGTAATCTGATATATTCTGTTTCGCAGAATGATTGGAGAAATCCTTGTCAATGCGATAAATGTCAAGCTATAGTTGATGAAAAAGGCGGTCAGTCCGGTATAATTGTCTGGTTTGTAAATCAAGTTGCGGACAGAATCAAAGATGAATTCCCGGATAAATATGTAGGTACTCTGGCTTACCAATATACAAGAAAACCTCCGGAAAATATTAAGCCGAAAGATAATGTTGTAATTCGCTTATGCAGTATTGAATCTTGCTTTGCTCATGATTTCAAAAGTGGTCCGGAAAATCAATCGTTCCTTTCAGACCTGGAAAAATGGTCTGACATTTCCCCTCATCTTTACATTTGGGATTATGTGGTAAATTTTAGTCACTATATTATGCCGTATCCTAATTTCAAAGTTTTGCAGCCGAACATCCAGACCTTGAGGGACAACAGTTCCATAGGAATTATGGAGCAAGCAGCTTACCAAAGTAGGGGCGGTGAGTTTGCAGAGCTTCGAGCATATCTTATTTCAAAACTTTTGTGGGATGCGGATGCTGATGTTGATAAAGTGATTGATGATTTTATGTATGGATATTACGGTAGAGGCGGTCAGTATGTGAGAGAATATTTTGATCTTCTTCATGCACAGATAACTCCTAAGACGCATATACACTTAGGATTAAGACCGGATGATAAAATATTCTCTGAAAAATTTATTAGGGAAGCGGATAAAATATTTGATAAAGCTGAGATTGTAACTGGGAATGATAAGATGAAGGAAAGAGTTGAGATGGCGCGGCTGCCGCTGATGTACTTAAAATGCAAACGTGATCCGGTAAACTCAAAGTATGATGGGACTTATGCACGTTTCAACAAAATTGTGGAGAGGGAAGGAATTACACATTTTGCCGAAGCGGGACAAACTCATATTGATGCATTTAATGAACAGGTTATCAATGCTGAATAAGGATTATGACAAAGTAAGGGTGAAGAAGCTATGAAGTTTAAGCAAATAGTAATAGTTGGATTGTTGCTCTCTTTATTTGCATGCAGCAAAACAGAAGTAAATAAGGAAGATGCATTTTTACCAAATCTTAAAAATGATTTGATGAAAAATAAAGAGAAAGGTAAACTCATTTTTACATTTGCATCTTTAGCATTTACAATTGATTCAGATTGGGGAAAAGGTGTACCTAAAGAGGGAATGGAGAGGATTGCTACAGTAGCTCATAAATATAATATTCCCGTTACTTGGTTAATTGATCCGGGTTCTGGAAAAGCAATGAAAAATAAACTTGATGAATGGCATGAAAAATTTGGTGACGATATTGCGCTTGTTTGGGG
>QILJ01000532.1 GCA_003233295.1 Ignavibacteria bacterium
TCAAGCGCCATCTTGATGGCTTTCTTCAAAGATTCTTTTGAGGCTTTATTTGCAACTTCTCTCGGATGAATATTTATGGCTTTTATCTCACTCATCATCGCTCAAAATAATGATATGTAATTCGCCTGGTCCATGAACACCTCTAACTAACGGTCCCATATCTGCCGTAGCACTTGTTCCTGTAATATATGAGAAACTTCTATTCGTACCTTTCCCATCAAGGTATTGAATTGATAATATATCACGTGGACGCGGCACTATTGTTTTTGCATCAAGTACAACAATATGCTTTCGTGTTAACATACTTAGCGGACTTGTTAAACCATTCGTCACAGGAACGCAAACAGAACCAGTTGCTGCAACAGCCCCAAAGGCATCAGTAACTCCACATCTTATTGTACTCAATTGTTCTTTGGTTGGTTCTTTAATAACTTTAGTATTAGATCTAAACTCAGCAAACAATTCCGGATTTATATGCAAACAATTCCGGATTTATATCAACCGGTTCAGCAAACAGTATTAACTCCTCGTCTTTGGTAGCTTCCACGAGTGCATTATTTAAGGATGAAACATTAGCCGGTATTATTTCAGTCGTAGCAGCAGCAATTTCAGCAGCTTCCCTAAATTCTTGAATTATATTTGTAATGTCGTTCATTATCATAGTTATCTATTTTGAACCATATAAGAAATATAAGATCATATAAGTATTATTCTTTTAATCCTCTATATAATTCATTTACATATGTCCTCTGTCCTTCTTTAAATAAATTTGTTACATTAAAATTTAACAATAAACCTTCCGGTACATTTAGCAATTTCATATATGTTATTATTTGAGCTTCATGTATAGGATTAATTCCTTCTGTAGCTTTTAATTCTACAGGCAAAATATCCTCTATAAATAAATCACATCTCAATTCGGCATCAATTTCTATCCCTTTGTAATTTACAGCTACTATCAATTCTGATTGATATTTAATTCCTCTGATTGATAATTCATGTTTCATACATTTATGATAAACGCTTTCAAGTAATCCAGGGCCTAATGCTTTATGGACTTCAATTGCTGCACCATTAACCTTGTAAATCAAATCTTTTAAATATGATTTAGTTACTTCCACTATTATCACTTATATTATCTTATATGCCTTATATGGTTAACTTGGATCACATACAGTATTAAACTTCTCCCTATTCTCATCAAAGTATCTAGTATTCTTTGGCTTATAAACCTTTGGACTAAATGAATTCCTAACGACTTTTCTCCACTCGGTAAGATCATCAACCGCATTTGTTGCAATTGCCTGTACTCCAATATTTCCAACAATAGTTCCTTCAATCGGACCGGCAATTACATCAATTCCCAGTGCATCAGCTGTAAGCTGAATTAGTAATTCATTTTGTATCCCTCCACCAACAGCGTGTAACTTATCGATTTTCTTATTAGTGATCTTCTCAATTCTTTCAAATGTTTTTTTATAATTAAAGGCAAGACTTTCAAGAACTATACGAATAGTTTCTCCAATATTATCAGTTGTTTTTTGGTTTGTTTCCTCCAGGAAAGCATTGATCTTCAGAGGCATATCACCTGCTTTCAAGAATCTCTTATCATTTAAGTCAATCCATCTTTTGCTTCTCCCAGCTTCCAAAGCCATATCAGTAAGATATTGATATGAATATTCATTCCCCTTTGATTTCCAATATCTTCTACATTCCTGAATCGGCCAAAGTCCAATAATATTTTTGAGAAATCGTATTGTATTCTCGAAACCACCTTCATTAGTAAAGTTATATTTGAGTGCATCTTTGTTTAATATAGGGTCTTTAATTTCAACACCCATCAATGACCATGTACCTGAACTTAAAAAAGCCCAGTTATCATCATCTGCTGGAACAGATACAACTGCTGATGCAGTATCGTGACCTGCGCTTGCAATTACAGGGATATCAGCATTTAATCCAACTTGATTGGCAATATCTGATAAAAGTGTTCCTAACCTTGTGCCGGATTCTACAATTTCGGCAAAGATATTCTTAGGAATTCCAAAGGCTTCAACAAGTTCCCATGCCCAATCTCTCACGGATGGATCTATTAAACTTGTTGTTGAAGCAATTGTATATTCGGCGCTCTTTACTCCGGTCAGAAGAAAGTTCAAATAATCAGGCATCAAAAGCATCATCGTTGCATTACTAAGTTTTGATGGGTTGTTTTTCATATCTGCGAGCAGTTGAAACAGAGTATTGAACTGCATGAATTGAATACCGGCAATACTATATATTTGTTCCTTACTAACAATTGTAAATGCTTCCTCCATTATATTATCGGTCCTATCATCCCTATAATGAAACGGATCATGGAGCAATTCATTCTTTTCATCAATCAGAGCATAATCAACTCCCCATGTATCAACACCAATCGATTCAAAATGGGAACCGAATTTATTACCGGCTTTCACCAACCCGGTAACAATTTCATTAAATATTGCTTTTGTATTCCAATGAGATCCGGTTTCATCTTTATAATTATGGGTTGGGAATCTATACACCTCATTCAATTCAAGATGATCTTTATTGAGTATTGCAACAACACAGCGCCCGCTCTCAGCGCCGAAATCAAAACCGATATATTTTTTTTCTTCAACCATTTAATTGCAAATATTTTTCTACTTCTTTTGCGACGATGAATTCCTCATTAGTTGGAATTACCGCTATAATAACTTTAGAATCTTCCGTCGAGATTATTCCTTCAACTGGGTTTTCACTATTCTTCTGATCATCCAGAATGATTTCCAAATTATTAAGGTCACCAATAATTCCTTTTCTCAAACGCGGAGATTTTTGTCCCGCTCCCGCCGTAAATGCAATGCAATCAGCACCGTTCAGTGCAGCCAAGTATTCACCGATATATCTTTTTACATAATAAGCAAAAGTCTTGAACGCTCTTTTAGCCGCTTCATCTCCATCATTCATTTTGTTTTCAATATCCCTAAAATCACTCAACCCGCCGGATAGACCGAGCAGACCGCTTTTCGACATAAGAATTTCTCTCGCATCATCAATCGATAAATTTTCTTTCTCCATCAGATAAAGCAGCGCATACGAATCAAGATCACCGACACGATTTGAATTCAACAATCCGCTCTGTGGTGACATTCCCATCGATACATCAATTGACCAGCCGTCTTTAATTGCACAGACAGAAGCGCTTCCGCCAAGATGACAGGAAATAACTTTATCAGCGCCGAATAATTCTTTTGCCCGTTTCCCGATATATCTGTGAGAAGCACCGTGGAATCCATACTTGCGGATACCATGTTTCTCGTAGTATTCATAAGGGATTCCATACAAATATGCTTCCTCTGGAATGTTCACATGAAAATGCGTCTCGAATAATCCAACTAATGGTGTGGAAGTAATCAATTTTTTAAATACTGAAATCGCGGTGATATAAACATCCGTATGAACCGGAGCTAGCGAGCGGTAATCTTCCATCGCAGTTAGCACATCATCTGTCAATTCAACACAACCGGAAACCCCTTTAGCATGAACGGTCTTGAAACCTACAGCATCAATTTCCTCAATTGAGAATTTTGCTTTTAAGGATGATAATGTTAGGTCAACTGCTTTGAAGTAATCTTGGATTTCTAATATTTCTTTTTTCTGTGAATCGTCTGCAAATGAATAGGAATAAATTCCTTCGGAATCTCCTATCCTTTCAACTGTAGCTTGGAAAAGAACAGACATATCGGATGTTTCATATAATTTGCATTTATAGGATGTACTTCCGGGATTAGCAATTAATATTTTCATGTAACACCTTAACTTAAATATTTTTTTAAGATCCGAAGAGTCTATTTTATTTTTTGTAGAGCAACATTTATGTCGCTATGTAATACATTAGCATATATGTGCGGGTTAAGCTCGCACTATAATATTTTTATTTATTCAATTTTTCAAGAACGCTTTCTGTTATTCTCCTTATCGCATCATCTGAAATTTTTGATGGATTACTAATATTCATTTTCTCAGTATTTATAATTGGAGACTCATTGCTCTGCATCGGCGAAGAATCACATGTGGCAATACGTCCGGGCAGATTGAATTTGTCCCGTAATGTCATAAGTCTGTCTCTCTCATCTTCAGGAAGAACATTTAGATTACCAAGCTGTATTGCCTTCCAGACAATGTTTGCAGTATGTTCAAGAGTTTCCATCTTATGATATGCCGAGAGCAGATCAGTCCCCAGAGTTAAAGCTCCATGATTTTCAAGAAGAATTGCATCGGATGTTTTGATATGCGGTCTGATGTTATCGGGCAACTCGTCTGTTGACGGCAGCCCATACTTAGCAATCGGAACAGAGCCAATAACGATTATTGCTTCAGGCAGAACGCATTTGTTCAGTGGAATTCCGGCAACTGCAAAACTTGTACAATATGGCGGATGAGAGTGAACTACAGCATTGATATCCGGTCTCTCTCTATAAACATCAATGTGCATTTTCACTTCGCTTGATGGTCTGTAATTCGGATTCCCGGAAATGACATTGCCGTCATAATCAACTTTGATTATCATATCGGTCGTCATGAATCCTTTGCTTATCCCGGTAGGAGTAGTAAGCAATTCTTTATCGTTAAGACGAACGGTCATGTTGCCATCATTTGCCGCTACATATCCGCGTGTCCAAATTCTTTTTCCAATTTCAACGAAAAGTTTTTTCAATTCCCATTCATTTGTCATTGTAAACCCTATAATAATTTTTATTATTCAATATCATTATAATCAATACGATCAACTATTGCCATTATCAGAGTGCGAATCGGTGCAAGCTCAAGATTAAAAACAGCTTTTGCAACACCAGGAGCTCCTCCGCAAACCACTATATTCCCAATGCCTGCGCCAACATAATCGATTGCAACCCATTCATCTCCTTTATCAGAACCATCGGGATTAATTGGCTGCACAACTTGTACAGTTTTTCCAAAATATGCCGGATGCTTTTCCGTTGCCACAACTCTCTTGGTTACACGCGCTAAAAACATTATGCTATCTCATCCACAAGCTGAACAATGCTGGCATTAACCGGAGCAAATCCGGTATCAAAAGCTTGTGCTGCATCAGTGCTTGTAACATAGATAACCTCGTTCCCAACCGCTCCGATACTGTGCGGATCAGCCACCACAAGAGGATTTCCAACATCTTTCCCATCTGTAGAGATCGGCTGCACAACAGAAAGCCTGCATCCTTCAAGTTCCTTGACTTTTCTGGAAGCCCAAACTACACCTATGACTTTACCGACTTTCATTTGTATCTTCCGTCAATTTCAACATCATCAATTATTGCTGAAACTACTGCATCAATCGGAGCGTCTTTTGTCACTTCTGTCATACGCGATGACGACCCATAAGTCAGCAGCACAAAGTTTCCTTCTCCCGCTTGGACAGCATCAACCGCGACATGATAAGTATTTAGCGGCTTGCCGTCATGCGTTACTTCCTTACAAAGAAGCAGTTTTTTCCCTTTAAGATTTTCATCTTTCTGGGTTGATACAATCGTTCCTATAACTTTTGCAAATATCATCTATCTATCAAATGTCTGTTCAAGTTCTTCAATCGGACGCGGTATTACAAGCTCAGACACTACTTCCCCGATTTTAGACGCTGCTTCAACACCAGCATCAATTGCAGAACGTACCGCCGCTACATCGCCTTCAATTACAAATGAGACATACCCACTTCCCACTTGTCTCCATTCAACCATATCAACGCTTGCAGCTTTAATTGCAGCGTCTGCTCCTTGAATTAACGGTGCAAATCCTTTTGTTTCTATAATTCCAATAGCATTCATCTTTGCCATTTTTTCTCCTATTTATAAATTAAAATCTAAAATTATTAACACAAAATCTACTATTAGTATTCTTATTTTCAATGTATTTTTAATTCAAATATTTTTCTTTGCTGTTTGAGAATTTTTCACAAAAATTGA
>QILJ01000121.1 GCA_003233295.1 Ignavibacteria bacterium
AACATTACAAAAATACGAATTATTCAAATTAATTTCAGGATGAAATTATAGTCTTTGCCCTTTATTCTGAAGAGATGATGATTTTACGACCTAAGAATGAGAAGAATAAATAATTACGAAAAACTAAGCTTACTTAGAACTGCTATTAAGGCAGAATTAAATTTAGAACGTCAGAGAGTTGCTTAACTATTCTAGAAGTCCTTAATTTCAACTAGGTGTGACTTTTGATCTCACTACTAAATTGTATTGCAAACAAGACTATTCTATTTCTCTTAATTTTTCCAAGTATTTTTCTTGTATCATAATTGAGGGAATTTTCCCGGTTTCATTTTTGTAATTATTCTGTATTCCCATTAGGACAAACAATTCATCAACTGCATCAAACATATTGATAAGAGGGAATTCCAAATCCCGCAAATAGTGGATTAGTTTTAAAGTCTTGAACCCATCAAACCAAAGTTGTTTCTGCTTATTGATTTGATCCGTAGAATTTGTGTTCTTGAGTATCTTATTCCAATTCACTGCAAATTTTTTTTCAACCAAAAATGCTTGTAATGATCTACTGATTTTCCCCGCATGAATTAAATATTCTTCAGCCGAAAGGATTTTGTCAGAATGAAAAACCTCGTTCCATTTTTTCAAAACCGTGAATGATTCAGGCGCGTAGAGCAAATATTCGTTCTGTACTTTTTCAAGAAACCGTGTAACTCTTTTCCCTGTTCCAAACGGTACGCGCCATGAACCGCGGCTTGAAGGATAAACAGTTGTGCCGTCAATCTTTTTAATTTCTGTGATCTTCGAAAGTTTTTCCATAAAGTAAAAATCCTCGGCGGCTTTCCGTTTGTTCATCCCTTGAATTTTAATATAACTATCAACATCACAAACCATCGTTGAGCCGATTGAGTGATAAGCATAAGGAGATTTTGCATACTTCAGTCCAAGCGTATAATATCTGAGGAATATCTCATAGTTAATGATAGCTTTATAGTTTTCCTCATCGTCAGTTTTATCATGAGCAAAATTAACATACCCGGCATTAATATTTGTTTTATCGAAAGTTTGTCTTATAGTTGAAATATAATTCTCCGATACGGTACAATCGGCATCAAGACAGATCAAAATATTTTTACTATCGTAATCGTAATCAAAAAACTTCAGCGCTTCATCCATCCCGATTTTCCTGGCTAACCCAACACCGCCTTCTTTATCACCCAATTCAAAACCCTCTGATGTAGCGTCAATCAATCCGATCTGCAGTCCTGAGTTTATTACAGCTTGAGAGAGTTCATCTTCATGGTCTTTCTTATCGATAATATTTCTTAAGTACTTAATTGTTTTAATGTTATTCTGTTTTACTTCGGCATCAGAATTCACAGTGTGATTTATAACAAAAAGGACAAACGATGATTGGAAAAATCCTTTATCGTTTTGAATAAGTGAAGCTAAAAGAGTTTTAATGTTTTCATATTCGTCAATTGCCGGGATTACTATTATGCTTTTATGTTTTCTGCTGTATCCGTAAATGCTCCATTTATCGTAAGCGAACTTTTTTAAATATTTCTCCACTCTATTTGGGAATTGATCATTCATGTAAGGTCACTGAACTGGGGTTAAAAATTTTTCAACAAGGGGATAAGCCTTATTCTCATTGCCTTTTTCAAGCCAGTGTATGTCGATACCTTCTCTTTCCATTTTTCTGAACCATGTCATCTGTCGTTTGGCAAATTTGTATATTGCGCTGTTCAACTTCTGATACATGTCGTTATAGTTCAACTCGCATTTAAGATATCTTCCAATGAATTTATATTCCAAACCGAAAAAATCAAGTTTTTCGTAAGTTATTCCGTTCTTAACTAAGCTCTCAACTTCTTCAATCATTCCATTCTGTAAGCGCTGCTTTAATCTTTTAGTGATGTTTTCCTTTATCTTTTCCCGATCCTCTTTTAATCCTATTACCAGGGTTGAAAAATCAAGATCATCATCTTCTGAAGTTATTTCTTTCTGCTCGGCAATCATAATCGCCTTTATCATTCTATCTTTCACAATCAAGTCGGTTGTGTTATGAGCATTCGGTATTTTTTTAATTACCATTGCTCTCAATTTTTCAATCGGCAGTAATTCGAGTTCCTCGCGACGGGATTTATTGAAGTTAACTTCTGTCATTTTGTAATTTTTCAAAATTGAATGTATGTAAAGACCGGTTCCCCCAACTAAGAAAGGCACACGATTTTTTGAAGTGATTTTTTCAAGAGCCTCTTCGAAAAGTTTTCTAAAATAAAAAAGATCAAATTCTTCTGCTGGCTCAATAACATCTATCAAGTGATAAGAAATTTCTCGGTCGTTGATTTTATAATCATCAATATCTTTTCCTGTCCCGATATCCATGTGTTTATAAACTTGACGGGAATCGGCTGAAATAATCTCGCCGTTGAATTTATCGGCAAGCTTAACGGCAAATCTGGTTTTCCCAACGGCAGTGGGACCAAGAATTACAATTAGTTTTTCTTTCATGAAATAAGTAGTAATTCTATCTATTACTTGATGATCGGAAGAGTAACAATAACAGAAGTTCCAATACCAATATAACTGTTGACTTTTATTGTGCCGCCATGTTCCTCAATGATCTTTTTGGTAACGGTCAGTCCTAATCCGGGACCATTCTTTTTACCGTATGACATGAACGGTTCGAAAATCTTATCCCACAGGCTTTCGGGAATACCGGAACCTTTATCATTGAATATAATGAGAATATTATTCTCATCAATTTTTGTTTTAAGCTGTATCACTCCTCCATGCGGCATTGCTTCACAAGCATTTTTAATTATATGTTTGAAGGACTGGTAGAAATCTTTAAGGTTAAGATTAACAAGAACATCTTTCGCGTATTCTTTTTCTATCTTACAGCTCATTGAACGAACGTAGGAATCAATTCTACTGGAGAGATCGTCAAGAGTTTCATTCAGGTTGACGTATGTGCTTTTAACTAATGCAGGTTCTGCCGAATAATTTGAAGTAGCTTGAATTAGATCGGTGATATTGTTCAGTTCATCCAGAAGCATATTAACAATTTGTGAAACATCCGTATCCATCTCCTTGCTACGTAAATGTTCCGCATATCTCTTGCTGATTAGGATTGGCTTTTTAATATCTTCTATTAAGAAATTGGCCATCTTTCCTAATGAGGAAACTCTTTCAGTTTTCAGAAGCTGCTCAACCAGATCGGCATTTTGGAGAGCTAAAGCAACATGGGTAGATATCAGATCAAGTAACTCTACCTCAAAACTTGAAAAAGCGCCGTTCTTATTGTTCAGTAATTGAATTACACTGATAACTTCCCCTTCTTTGTTTTTAACCGGGTAACAAAGCACACTTTTTGTTTGATATCCGCTGAGATTATCGTAGCTCATATCGAATCTTTCATCCGAGTAAGCATCTTCGATGTTGACAGTTTCTCCATATTTTGCAACCCATCCGGCTAAACCATCTCCGATTTTCAAACGGATTTCTTTTGGTGTATTACCGACTGTAATTTTAGACCATAACTGATTTTTGTTTTTTTCAAAGAGGTATAATGTTCCTCTATCAGCCCCTGCTAAATCAACTGACACATCAGTTATATTTTGGAGCAAGTCATCTAAGTTAATATTTGAATTTACGAGGTGTGCAGCTTCATTGATTCTTTCTAGCTGTTCTATTCTCATATTGAGTCCCTCTGAATTTAAATTTTCTTGATCATTTCTCAATTTTTCTGATTTGTCTGTATCATCAATAGCAGCGGAAGAAGTTTCAACTTCCTCTTTCGGTGCTGCTTCTGTGCGTATTGAAATTTCAGGTTGTTCAGCTAATTCTTCAGAATTATCAGCGCTGAGCGAAAGTTGGGAATTATATATGTTTGAGTAGATCTGTTCATTCTGTTTACCTAAAAATTCCACATCTTTTTTTGTTAACTCTAAGATGTATGAATTTCTCAAAGCAACAACTGTGGTATTAGAGTCATCTTCGTTAAGGAATTTTTCCTGCCCGAAGAAATCATTTTCATGAAATATTAAAGATTCTGTTTTGCTCTCTCGTTTTCTAATAACATTGATCTCTCCCCACATCACCAAAAACAAAGATGAGACGATCTCTCCCTCACGGAATAGAATTTCACCTTGGTTTATTGCAATAAAGTTTCCTTTGATATCATCAATGATCAGACTATCAGTGTCAACCTTATTGAATAATTTATTCTGTTTTAATGTCTGAAAAAGTACTCTTTCCATATTCTGTAATGTGTAATTATAATAGAACTTAAATTTAAAACAAAAAAGTGAGATTCAAAAGTGTGAAATCAACAATTAAAATAAATAAAAAGAGTATGAAGATTTTATTATTATCGATTTAGCACAATAATATCAGGCTTTACACGCTGTGGAGTACAGGTGCATAACCTAAGAATTACAGCAACTCTATTTTTCTGAATAACATTTATTGCTTGTTCTGCTCCGTTTTAGATGCTGCTACTGTAGTATACATTCTGTAAGGCGTAGCTTTTAAGCGAAGACTTTAGAACAGCAAATATTAGAGTAATATTACTCAAAACAAAGAGCAAAATAGGTTATTCAAAGGCTTCTATGTTGAACCGAGATTATGCAATAGGAAAAAAATTTAGGCAACAAAGACTTCATCTATTGCATCTCCGAGGGAGTCCTTCGGACAAGTCTCGGTAACCCCACTTGGAGTAAGGGATGATAGCTTTTTACAAATAACCATTTTGGGTTATCATCCCTTGTGCTCTAAGTAAAACGTTTATGCATTAGAAGGCTTCTAATGCATAATTAGGGTTGAATAAATCTTCTAATTTTTAATAAAGTTGTTTAATGGGTATTTTTGCTATATTAGCAAAAGCAACTTTTTTGTTAAAAATAAAAATTCTGACAAGGTAGAGTCAATATTTGGTGCAAATCATTCTCAAGTTTAATCTGCCAAAGGCGGATAAGGAATGAATTCCCCACTGCTTGCGGCGGGGAGATTCATTTTTTAGTTGAAGAAGATGATACACCATTTTTACACCTTTTCGGTTCTATTAGAAGCACATATTTTTTATTTCATTTAAGTATTCTAAATTTAATATTATTTTGAGGTAACTGAATGAAGATCATTTTTACCGCCTTAATATTTTTACTGTTTATAAGCCAGAACATCTTCAGCCAAACTTTATACTCTACAGATACGGATTCCCTTTTTACTGCTGATTCAGGATATATTCCCGATCAAGCTTTAGTTGAAAAAATGAATCCGAGAAAACCTTTATGGTTACCAATAGTTGAGGGAATTGGTTTGAATTTGGCTTTAGGAGCCTTCAATTCATATGTTATGAATTCAGAGTTTGCAAAAATCAGCTTTAAATCTATTGAGTATAATTTTGAAAGAGGCTGGTCAACTGATGCGGATGCACTAACTACGAATATGTTTGCTCATCCCCTTCATGGCTCCATTTATCCCAATCTATGCATTAGAAAAGCATTAATGCATAGACGACTAACTCGCTCTAAGCGTTTATAGATTTTACAATCTCACCTTTTGGGTATAAA
>QILJ01000020.1 GCA_003233295.1 Ignavibacteria bacterium
TTCTAGTTGGTGATATTGACTGGGTTAATCTGAGAGATCTTGTCAGAAAAACTGAAAAGTATATACAACGAAAGATAAGAACGCTGGTATTCACACCTGAAGAATTTAAAAAAGATTCAAAGATCATGGAGAACAGAGCAGTGCTTTTGATATGGAAAGGCAAAGAAAAAGAGTAGGCAAAAGATGACGAACATTAATACTGAAGTAAGCCAGTAACTAGACTCCGAGAAATATTGCGTTGAAAAAGTATTTTCTAAATTTATTGCCAATAAATCTACAGCAGAAGATAAAAAGCAGCATAGGTCTGCAAGAGATTATTTTAAACACTGCCTGGTTATTTGGTGACAAAATTTTACGTATGGGAGTGGGCGTGATAGTTGGTATATGGGTAGCTCGCTATCTGGGGCCGGATATGTTTGGTCTTTTAAATTATGCTACTGCGTTTGTCGCACTTTTCGGAGTGCTCGCCACCTTTGGACTAAACAGTATTGTAGTGCGCGATCTTGTTAAGGATAAAGACAATACGAATGTAACGCTCGGAACAGCTTTTGTACTGCAGTTATGCGGGGGTTTACTCGGATACACACTGACAGCTTTGGCAATCTATTTTGCGCGACCAGATGATGGACAGGCCGGGATTGTAGTGATGATTTTAGGTTTTTCACTTGTGTTTAGATGCATTGACACAGTGAGGTACTGGTTTGAATCTCAGGTTCAGTCAAAATATATAGTTTGGATCGAAAATGGCATTTTTCTCTTTATGGCTCTTACCCAGGGTGTTCTTGTTTTGGTACAGGCGCCATTTTTGGCTTTTGTATGGGTAAATTTCGCAAACGTATTGTTGGTTTCAGCAGGCCTGATTTTTGTATATACATGGCGCGTTGGCATGATGACATCATGGGTAATTGATTTCCAGTATGCAAAGGCATTACTAAAAGAATGTTGGCCTCTCCTTCTGTCGGGAATTGCTATCATGATCTATATGCGTATTGATCAAATTATGCTTGGTCAGATGCTGGGAAATGATGCAGTAGGTATATACAGTGTTGCAATTAGGATGAGTGAAGTGTGGTATTTTATCCCTGTCGCAATTGTAGCATCAGTTTTCCCTTCGATTGTTAATGCGAAAGAAAAGAGTAAAACACTTTACAAAGATAGATTACAGAAGCTCTATGACCTTATGGTTTTGATGGGTTTATCTGTAGCAATACCAATGACTTTTATATCTGATTATTTAATTTTTCTACTTTTTGGAGAGGAATATTCAGCAGCAGGAATAGTACTGGCAATTCATATATGGGCAGGTATTTTTGTATCATTATCAGTAGTTAACACAAAATGGCTTATTCTTGATGGTTTTCAAAAGAATATATTTTATATGGCATTGCTGGGGGCAGTTGTAAATATTGTAGCAAATTGGATGCTAATACCTATCTTTGGTATTAAAGGAGCTGCCTTAGGTACCGTAATATCGCAATTTGTTTCGTTGTTCTCTGTCGTATTTTATCGTGGGACTAAAGTGTCGGCATTGAGAATGGGAAAGTCATTTATATTAAATAAAACTTTTTACAGAATACTGAAAGTGTAGAAATTGCATATAGGATACTGACTAAATTATAGACAGTCGTATTATTTTTGTCATCGATGAATATAGTGATATGAAATTAAAATTAAGGAAGTAATGTGAATATAGGTTTTTATTTGAAGTGGAATAAATACTCTTTAGCTGGTAAGGAAGGGAATGTACTTGGTGATGAACTGTATGCTGAATCTCTGGCAAATACATTCAGATCTTTTCCATGTATACATAGTGCTGAAGTTTACGCACCGAACTATATGCCATCAAAGAAACTTGATGCCATGATATATCTAAATGATTCAGAGCCTTTAGAACGCTATTCATCAAAACATGTCTTATATATGCAAAATAATTATGGCGAAGGCTCAGAAGTCGCATTAAATCAATTTCAGAGCATAGGATATGACGGTTTTGCATTTATTTCAAACAGACTATTAAATCAGCACGTTGCTGATGGGTATACTGGGATTTATTTACCTTTTGGTGTCGACACCGCACTTTTCTATCCAAGGAAGAAACAAAAAGAATATGTGTATGATGTGGCCTATATTGGGAATGATATAAAGGGAAAGGAAAGAACAAATAAATATTTATTTCCTGCGAGAAAGTATAACTTCGGACTGTATGGCAACTGGGCAATACCAAAGCCAGGATTTAGAATATGGCGTCATTTCATTAGGCATGATGAATATAAGAAAGTATTTGAGAAAATAAGCAACGGTCGAATACCACAGGAAGAAGTGCCTATACTTTATAGCAGTTCTCTCATAAATCTTAACTGCACAGCACAGGATTGCGTTAACTGGGATGTTATTACCTTACGCATATATGAGGTATTGGCATGCAAGGGTTTTTTAATAACGGATGAAGTTCCATTGTCTGCGACTAGCCTTGATGGTTGTGCAGTATTTACCGAAGGTGGTGAAGACCTGAATGAAAAGATTGAATACTTTCTTGAACGTCCTCTCTTACGTGATGAAATATCTGAAAACGGCCATCAAACAGTTATAAAAAACGCATCAATATCAGCGCGTGCAAACGAACTAAAGAACTATCTTGAGGGAATAATATGAAGGTACTATTTGCAAATTCACCGGTGATACGTTCTGAAAATTCATCTCCTGATAATGATTTTGAAATTGAAGGGTTTATATTCAAATCGTCATATCGAAAAATACCTGGTGCCTGGACACTATATAAATTCCTGCATGATTATTTAGGTTTAGGTAAAGGTGTTCAATATGGTGTGAGAGCAGGCTCCAGATGGCCATGGACTATGGATAAGCCCCATGGTGGTCCACACTTTCCTTTTTTTCTTGCATATGCAGCGTCATATGTGAAAAATATGGGGCATGATGTAGATGTCATAGATGCAGTTGTAAATGAACAATACAACTATGCCGAATATGTATCAAACATAAAGGATAAAAGAGCAGATATCGTTGTAATAGAATGCTCTACGCCAACTATTGATATTGATCTGTGGCTAGCTGGGAAAATAGCAAAATTTACAGAAGTGGCTCTAGCCGGGCCTCATCTGGATGATACATCTGATCAAATAAAGAAATCTAATCCTGAAATTAAGTATCTGTTACGAGGTGAGTATACGTTAAGTATGGCAAAAGTAATAGAAACTCGAAATCCCGGAATATATGAGTCTGAAGTAGTCACTGATCTGGATTCTATCCCATTTCCATATAGAAATTTCCCCGGTGCAGACAAGTACTATGACCCATCTATGCCTACTCCTAGACCACAACTCCAAATTTATGCGAGCAAAGGTTGTCCTTTTAAGTGCACATTCTGCCAATGGCCGAAAATAATGTATGGAAGGAAGGTTTCTTTGAGAAAACCGGAGCTAGTTGCACAGGAAATTAAAGAAGCTATCAATTTTCACGGTATTAAAAGTGTGTTTTTTGATGATGATACATTTAACATGGGTAATGCACGGATAAGTGAATTATGTGAAGAATTAAAGGAAATTGGTTTACCCTGGACCATGATGGGAAGGTTTGATACCTCTCCCGAATGGCTATATGACAAAATGGTTGATAGTGGGTGTGTTGGTATGCGATTTGGCATAGAAACATTTAACCTGGAAATTTTAAAGAATGTAAAAAAGGGGATTGAGAGAAAAGATTTTAAGAAAATACTTGAAAATATTACAAACAATCACCCACAGCTTATGATTCATTTGACGATGATGAAAGATATGCCTGGACAAACTGAAGAAATTCACCAGGAAGATATGAAGATTCTCAAGGATTTGGGGTATTCAACAAATAACCCATACAGGAGTTATCAACTATCACGATGTGCACCATTCCCTGGTACAGAGATGTATAAAGAACTTGGCGAAGAATTTGGAGAAGAAGCACTAAATGAATTTAAACTCTATGATGGTGGTAAAGAAACTATCATGAAAAAACTGTGAAAAATTAAGAGTCGGTGTAAATGATGAATGTTTTATTAGCAGGTGCTTCAGGTTATGTTGGAGGAATAATTAACAGAGAATTAAAAGATAATTTTAATATAATAAAATTAAATAAAAGAAGTATGAACGATGATAATATTTTATGTGACCTTTCTGATTTTGAAAGTGCTAAAAAGTTAAGAATCTATAAGCCGGATATTATTATTCACGCGGCAGGAAACAAAAACATACAGGAGTGTGAAGATAATCCGCACATTGCGCATCAGGCGAACACGCTATCACTCATTAATCTTATTCGAGTTTTCAATGGTGAAGCAAAAATAATTTATATTTCTACGGATTATGTTTTTAGTGGGGGTGAAGGACTATATAAGGAACGGGACCAGGCTCACCCATTGACCGAGTATGGAAGATCTAAATTACGCGCTGAATATGAGTGTATAAATGCTGCTCAGTCTAGCGCAACTGTACTACGGCTCAGTGCCTTGTTAGATATTAATGCTACGTTTCCAAAATTTATTATAAGTTCATTAGAAGAAGGAAGAGAAATTGAATGTTATTCAAATGTCTTTTATTCACCAACGTACTATGTTGATTTTTGTCTTATCCTTAGAAAATTGATTGAATGTAACGATTTGAAGAGCAAGGTCTACCATTCATGTGGGCATCGTATTTCTAGATACGATTTTGCAAAAAATCTATGTGATACACTTGGTTACGATAATAATCTAATTATCGAGCGTGAAAATACAATGGAGAACAAATACTTGTTTCATGATTTATCCCTGTCGAATCAATATACTGAAAAAGAACTTGGCGTAAAAAAATCAAATATAGAAAAAATATTACGCAACATAGAGTCATCAAGAAAAAATGAGAGTAATTAGTCCCTATTTAGAGATTAGAGATGACCGCGGTAGTTTCAGCGGTATTATAAATTCCGGTACCTGGGGTGAAGCAAATTATGTAACTACCAGAAAAGGAGAAGTTAGAGGGGGGCATTATCATAAATACACTGAAGAATTGTTCTTTATAATTGAAGGGAATATTTCAATCATTATTTCTGATACTAGCGGGGATAATAAAAATATCTTTGAAGTAAAAAAAGGTGACATATTTATAGTTGAACCCTATGAGGTTCACACCTTTACCTGTCTTGAGAATTCATCATGGATAAATTTTCTTTCAGAAAGAATTAATGCAGAATCACCGGATATTCATCGTCCTTCTCCTAAATAAAACCAGTATTGTTACAACCAAGAGAGTGGTCGATAATCTATCATGCCCACCTGCCATTTTGGAGCCACCTTGTTAGCCACCCCTTTCATCTTCTCAGAGTTGGAGCTGGATGCTCTACCTTTTTATCGCGTAAACTTTCTCTATTTCCTTAAACTCGTTACACTTTTACCCACTAATTTTCCTGAAGAGCCTATTTTTTTATGGCGCATTTGTGAAATTCTTTCAAGAGAATACTAAATGGCAGGTTGGCAATTAAAAACCCCGGTTGCGCTCTTAATATTTAATCGACCCGACACAACGGAGCGAGTATT
>QILJ01000412.1 GCA_003233295.1 Ignavibacteria bacterium
AAAAGATTTTCGTTGCGAATAGTTTAGTTCTCTTCCTGTTTGAATTGGTTGCTATCATTACATTTATACAATTTTTGCAATTCAATTCTCAAGCAAATAGATCAATAATTACGTATATTTGAAATCTTCAAAATATAATACTTTTTGTCTTAGTTTATGCATGAAAAAGAAAATTTAATTTTAAGGAAAGTAAAATGAACGATAATAATATGACCGAACGCGATATAGAGATTCAAGAATGGCTTGAATCAATTGAATACGTATTACAGGAAGGCGGTCCGGAACGAGTTAAAGAACTGCTGCACGATCTTGACACATATGCGCACGAAGCTGGGGTTGAATTACCTTTCACAGCAAATACTCCATACATCAACACAATTCCAAAAGATCAGCAACCCCATTTCCCCGGCGGAAGAGAGATTGAGCGACGAATTAAAAGTTTGGTCCGCTGGAATGCAATGGCAATGGTTACCCGCGCAAATAGAAATGAGCCTGGTATTGGCGGTCATATATCTTCCTATGCATCGGCTGCTACATTATACGAAATTGGATATAACCATTTTTTCAAAGGAAAGGATGATGGTCAAGAAGGCGATCTGATCTATTTTCAAGGTCATTTGGCTCCGGGAATGTATGCTAGAGCTTTTCTTGAAGGAAGAATTACAAAGGAGCAGCTTAGAAATTTTAGACGCGAGTTAGCAGAAGGCGGAGGACTTTCATCATATCCTCATCCGTGGCTTATGCCCGATTTTTGGGAATTCCCTACTGTCTCGATGGGATTAGGACCAATCCAGGCAATCTATCAAGCACGTTTCAGCAGGTATCTTGAGGATAGAGATCTGAAAAGAAAAAGCGATTCTAAGATTTGGGCTTTTCTTGGTGACGGTGAAACCGACGAACCGGAAACGCTCGGCGCTATATCATTGGCAGCAAGAGAAAAACTGGATAATCTTATTTTTATAATCAATACAAATCTTCAACGACTTGACGGACCGGTAAGAGGAAATGGAAATATAGTCCAAGAACTTGAAGCTGTTTTTAGAGGGGCAGGATGGAATGTAATTAAAGTAATTTGGGGAAGCGAATGGGACGATTTACTTGAAAAGGATAAAACCGGTTTACTCGTAAAACGAATGAATGAACTTATTGACGGTGAATCACAAAAATATATTGTTGAAGATGGGGCTTACATAAGAAAACATTTCTTCGGTAAATATCCCGAATTGTTAAAACTGGTCGAGCATCTTTCGGATGAGCAGTTAATGAAAATGAAACGCGGCGGTCATGATCCTGAAAAAGTTTATGCGGCATTCAAAGAGGCGGTTGAGCATAAAGGCAAACCAACTGTTGTCCTTGCCCGTACTGTAAAAGGTTACGGTTTAGGCGAAGCCGGAGAAGGGAAAAACATAACTCATCAGCAGAAAAAACTCAACGAAGAAGAGTTAAAAGAATTCAGAACTCGTTTCGGTATTCCATTATCGGATGCTGATGTGATCGAAGCGCCGTTCTACCGCCCTTCCGAGGATAGTCAGGAAATAAGATATCTGAAAGAGAAAAGAAAAAATCTTGGCGGTTACGTTCCTAAAAGAATCGTAAGAAGTCAACCGATTCAAACACCTTCGGAAGATCTGTTCCAAGAATTTTATAAAGGAACTGAAGGTCACGAGATATCAACCACTATGGCTTATGTCAGGATCTTAACAAAACTTCTTAAAGATAAAGAGGTAGGTAAATTAATAGTACCTATTGTACCGGATGAGGCAAGGACATTTGGAATGGAATCGCTTTTCCGCCAAGTCGGAATTTACTCGCACGTCGGTCAATTATACGAACCGGTCGATAGAGACAGTTTACTTTATTACAAAGAAGCGGTCAACGGTCAAATATTGGAAGAAGGGATAACAGAAGCCGGTTCAATGTCATCATTTATTGCAGCCGGTACATCGTACGCCTCACATGGAATCAACACAATTCCTTTCTTCTCTTTCTATTCGATGTTCGGATTCCAAAGAATCGGCGATCTTGCATGGGCAGCGGCAGATATTCGTGCCAAAGGATTTATGATCGGAGCAACCGCGGGCAGAACGACTCTTGCCGGTGAAGGCTTACAGCATCAGGATGGTCAGTCACTTCTGCTTGCTTATTCAATTCCCACATGCATGACTTACGATCCTGCATTTGCTTATGAATTGGCTGTGATAATCCGTGACGGCATTTATAGGATGTATGAAAAGCAGGAAACGCTGTTCTATTATATAACAGTTATGAACGAAAATTATGCACAACCCGCAATGCCAAAAGGTTCTAAGGAAGGGATTCTAAAAGGGATGTATAAATTTAAGGCTTCCAGTAAAAAAACTATAAAAGCTAAAGCACATCTTCTCGGCAGCGGAACAATTTTGAATGAAGTATTAAAAGCGCAGGAAATCCTAGAGAAAAATTATAATGTTTCATCTGATGTTTGGAGTGTAACAAGTTATAAGAACTTGCATCTCGATGCATTACAAGCGGAAAGATATAACAGATTTAATCCGGATAAGAAGCCCAAGGTCCCTTACATTCGGGAAATCACTAAAGACGAAAAAGGCGTTTTTATTTCTGCTTCTGATTATGTTCAGATACTTGGTGATTCAATTTCTAAATGGCTACCTGGCAAACTTACTTCACTCGGCACATTCGGATTCGGAAGAAGTGAAGGAAGAAAAGAATTAAGGGATTTCTTTGAAGTGGATGCGAAACATATTGTTTACACTGCTTTATACTCATTGGTCGAAGAAGGAACCATCAAACCAACAGTGTTAAAGAAAGCATATAGTGAGTTAGGAATTGATTCGAAGAAACTAAATCCTTTTAAAGCGTAGAGAATTAAAAAATTAAAAATTGAGATAAAAATGGCAACGGAATTTAAGCTACCTGAATTAGGTGAAAATATTGACTCGGCTGAAGTTACGAAAGTGCTTGTAGCTGTTGGCGATACTATTGAAAAAGATCAGATCGTGTTGGAGATTGAGACGGATAAAGCAACCGTTGAAGTACCGTCGGAAATGGATGGAGTTGTAAAAGAAGTTCGGGTAAAAGTCGGAGATACTGCAAAGATTGGCTCTGTATTATTTATGATCGAAGAGACTTCCAAAAAAAGGAAAAGGAAAAAAGAGGTTGTAAAACCGGTTGAAGAAATTGTAAAAGAAACTACCGAGCCGGAAGTTAAAACTTCTGTACAAGTTTCGGCATCTTCTTCTGATATATCAGAATTTAAACTCCCGGAACTTGGTGAGAACATTGATTCTGCTGATGTTACTAAAGTTCTTGTAAAACCTGGTGATAAGATTGAGAAGGACCAAATAGTTCTGGAAATTGAGACGGATAAAGCTACTGTTGAAGTTCCCTCAGAATTTGTCGGAACTGTTAAAAAGGTATTTATTAAAGCGGGTGATAAAGCTAAAGTCGGGCAAACAATTTTCAGTTATGTTGGCGAAGCAATAAGAGAAACAGCAAAAAAGGATGAGCCGTCAAAAGTTGAACCTCCAAAATCGGAAAGGTCTATTCCAGTTACAGAGTCCGTTGAAAGGAGTGTTAAACATGAAAAACCCATTTTGCCGAGAAGAGAGGAAATCATTAAAAAGATCGCACCGGCTGCTCCGTCTGTTAGACGATTTGCACGAGAGATCGGTATTGATATTCACAAAGTTAATGGCTCTGGTCCCGGCGGTAGAATTTCAATTGAAGATGTAAAAACATTTGCAAAAAACATCAATGAGAGTTTGAGTAAAAGTGTAACCGGCGCTGCATTAGGAATAAATGCAGAACCTCTTCCTGACTTTTCTAAATGGGGTGAAGTTGATATTCAGCCAATGAGTAATGTGAGAAAGAAAACTGCCGAACACTTATCCTATGCGTGGGCAACAGTTCCTCGTGTAACTCAATTTGATAAAGCTGATATTACAGAATTGGAAAAATTACGAAAACAATTCGCTCCTAAAGCCGATGCTGCCGGTGGAAAGCTAACCGTTACTGCAATATTATTGAAAGTGATTGCCGCTGCTCTTACAAAATTTCCTCAGTTCAACGCAAGCGTTGACATGGGGAATAAATCGATAATCTATAAGAAGTATATTAACATCGGTATTGCGGTTGATACGGAAAAAGGTCTGCTGGTACCCGTGATAAAGGACGTTGACAAAAAGAATATTCTCCAGCTATCGGTTGAGTTGAGTGAAATATCAAAGAAAGCTCGTGACAAAAAGATAACAGTTGATGATCTTCAAGGCGGAAATTTTTCTATTAGTAATTTGGGTGGAATCGGCGGAACATATTTTACTCCAATTGTTAATTCACCAGAGGTTGCAATATTGGGCGTTTCACGTGGTAGTTACGAACCGGTTTATAAGGATGGAGAATTTGTTCCAAGACTGTTGCTTCCGCTTTCACTCTCGTATGATCACAGAGTAATTGACGGAGCCGATGCTGCGCGTTTTATCCGCTGGGTTTCGGAAGCATTGGAGAATCCATTCTTACTAAGTTTGGAAGGATAGGATGAAATTCTAAACCTTTAAGGTTTTCTAATATAAATATTGGAACTTTTATCTGATATTGACAATATTTTCAGTTTGTTATGTCTTATGAAACCTTAAAGGTTTTTAAAAATATTATAAAAGGTAATTCAATGAGTGATAGAAAAGAATTAGTAATTATCGGCGCTGGACCGGGCGGATATGTTGCTGCTTTTTATGCTGCTGATCTAGGGATGAATGTAACATTGATCGATAAAGAAGTAAATCCCGGCGGAGTATGTTTGTACCGAGGCTGTATTCCCTCTAAAGCTTTGCTGCATGTTGCCAAATTATTGCGTGAAGCGGAAGAAGCGATAAACTGGGGCATTGATTTCGGCAAGCCTAAAATTGATCTCGATAAATTGAGGGCTTACAAAGAATCTGTCGTAAATAAATTGACCGGCGGAACGGGGCAACTAAGCAAAAAGCGTAAAATTAACTATATTCAAGGTACTGCAAAATTTACCGGCTCTAATAGTCTTACTATTGAAAAGGTTGATGGAACAACGGAAAGTATCGAATTTGCAAAATCAATTTTAGCTACCGGTTCAATCCCCTCAACAATCCCGGGCTTACCCGATTCGCCTAAAATATGGGACTCAACCGATGCTCTTAACTTGGAATTAATTCCAAAAAAATTATTGGTTATTGGCGGCGGATATATTGGTCTTGAACTCGGTTCTGTATATGCATCACTTGGAAGTAAAGTTACTGTTGTGGAAATGACAAGTGGTTTACTACCTGGAGCTGATAGAGATATGGTTCGAGTACTTCAACGCAGCTTGGAAAACAAATTTGAATCAATCCTCCTCAACACAAAAGTTTCAGACATTGCAGAAACCAAAGATGGTATTAAAGTAAAATTTGAAGGAAGTGAAAATTCATCCGAAGAAACATTCGATAGAGTCTTGGTCTCCGTTGGCAGAAGACCGGTAACAGATGGACTCGGATTAGAGAACACAAAT
>QILJ01000183.1 GCA_003233295.1 Ignavibacteria bacterium
ATTGGCTGGCTGATCTGGCGGTTGGCTGGCAGGGTGATCATATAAAAATAGGGTCCATTACTCAATCTGAGCGGCTGGCCAAGTACAATAGGCTTTTGGAGATCGAGCAGGAAACCGGACTCGGTATTAGAAAGTTATGAATTATGGGTTATGGGTGATGAGTTTAGCTTGGTGCCATGGCGCTTGGCGGGTTCCGGGTCAAGTTACAACCGCCAATACTTCAAAAATCGTTAATCTAATATTCGATTGTTCGATTGTTCACCGGGTAAGCTCAGTACTCATTTAACTAAGATATCCTCACAATCGGTAAGATCAGTTCAAGGACAATTGTCTGACTTCATTATACTATTTGATGGATTCATATTGCGTTGTCATGATCGCATTAGCATACATTTATTTTCTAAAGATGGCATTAAAGACTTCCTTATATAGCTAACCAAGGATGGAGGTTCAAAAATATTAGGAGACTCTTAAATCTCTTATAAATGACTTCAAGTAAGAGTCTCAGATTTGATACTCCATACCCCTATATTGTAATGGAAATAGGATAAATGTTTAGTTAATCATGGAAGAAATTGTATTCACCAAAATGACCATTCAGGAACTGAAAGACCTAATAACCAATTGTGTTTCAGAGATCCTCAATGAACAGTCCAAGCTAACCCAAAAAAAAAGAAGAAGAGACTTTACTAACAGTTAAGGAAATAGCCGAATACCTAGGAGTTAGCAAGGTCACTATCCATGCATGGAAACGGGAAGGTATATTGCCTTTCTATAGGATGGGTAGAAGGGTGTATTTTAAGAAGTCAGAGATATTGAGGGGGTACTGAATAATATATAGTGCTTACGAACAGTATTTGTTATAGCTGTCGTAAATAATTGTAAAAAAAAGTGCAATTTTTCAAAGCATTCTGATCCAGATTATTTAATGCAGTCAACAACTGACTATCATCATTATTTTCCGCATGTTTGTTTAGTTGCTTAAAATATTTTTTTGATTTCATTTTATTGCCCATTTGCTTTAGTGTCAATGCTTCATTAAACAATAACAATCTTATTTCCTTGCTCCCCATTGCGCTTAGGTTTTTGAAGAGATCCGTATTTGTTTTTGGTAAACCAACATTGTTTTCATCAAGTACTAAGCGGAGGCAGTCGTTGTTCCAAGCCATTGAGCTAGTGTACTGCCCAAGTTCCCTGTGGTCACAAGCAATCTTAAGCATGAACTTTACTTGTTGTGTTTTGTCTTCAGCTTTTTTTGACCAGTTAAATCCAAGATTATTATAATACAATGCACTGTCGGGGTTCGTTCTAGTCATGCTACTGCCAATCAAATCAGGAATATTAATAATAGTACTAGTTGATATCGCATTCGGGTGAATCTTGTAATTTTCTGGCAATCTGCAATAAATTTCAAAAGCATTGGAAGCGTAGTTAATAGCTTGCGTGTTTAACCCCATCCTTTGGTTGGCAAAGGCTATGTAGTAATTAGAGTGACCTACTCTGGTGCTATCAAGCCTGTTGTCTAGGGCAGAAATGTTCAAAGCTTTGGTAAAATACTCAATTGTTCTAGGATAGTTGACCAATTGCATACAATAAACTTCACCTATAAACATGTAGTCTGATGCTACTTGGTAACTATTAGCTCCATAGACCATCGAATCTATTTTTAAGGCTCTATTGAAATAATAGATTGCACGAGATGAATGACCCATTTTTTGTTCAATACCACCTATGCTTACAAATCGCCTGGCCAATTTTGGATGGTTAACCCCAAAGTAGGCTGAGTCTATTAAATACGCCTTTTTTAAGTATTTGAAGCTCTTAGATATTTGGCTTACTTTTCTCCCTGAAAATACACCATTGAGGTACATACCACTAAGATTATTGTAATCCACTGCCACTTCAGGATGGTCCTCCCCAAATATCTCTAAATTAATAGCTAAGGATTTTTCAGTATAATAAATGGCTGAATCCGTTTTAGCTAATCTTTGGTATGCATACCCCAAGTTTCCTAAGACAATAGCAGCATATTTATTTGGCTCGGTCAAAATACTGGGGTAAAGGTTTAAAATTTCTTTGAATGATTGCAATGCTTTTCTCTTTTCATTCAATTCCTGATAGCATCTTCCAATTAGGTTTAATATTATTGCGTGGTCGTATTTAATTAAGCTTAAATCCAGGGCTTTTTGGAAAACTTCAATTGCATCCTTTGGTCTTCTTAAGGTTAATAATACGCCCCCATAAAGTATAACAACCTCAGGTTCATTTGAGGAAATAGTGTATGCTTTGTGTAAAATGAAATATGCAGAGTCAAGTTGCCATTTACGTTTCAACATACGTCCCATAACGATATAATCTGTAACCAACGGTGTTTCTCGTTTAGGGATATTCTTATTAAGAAGCCTTTCTGCCAAGGCTGATTCTCCTTGTATAAAATATGCATATGCCTTTTGAGAAATACTGTCTGGTTGATTCTTTAAGTCCTCCCGTGACTTTAAATAATCTTCATGCGCATTTTTGAGAGCTTTCTCCAACTCATTAATTTCCAAATTGGATTTTTCATTAATAGACATCACAGTATTAAATAGATCCCAAAATTCTGCTTCGTTTAAATTGTAATCAACATACACATTTCCTTGTGAATAAATCTGAGGACTTTGGATGCCCGACGTTTTCATATTAACAATTAGGTACTCAGGTATTTCTATTTGGTACTTTTCGTGAAAATCGCTTAGAAACGCATCTTCATCTGATTGTAGATCTGAGTAGCCAGAAATAAAATTCACGGCTAACTTTTGTCCTTTCCTAGAAGTAACTCCTTGGGATACAAGGTAATCTAATAATTCAACAACATCGCTAACTGGCATATTATAAGAAATGCTTATGCCAGTTGCCAATATTGCTGGACTATACGCTTCTGAAGTTTCAATATTAATCTGAGCAGATATTAGTGAGGAATTACACAAAAATAAAATTAGTATAAACCGACTCATTGGGATGCTATGCAATACAATCTCAGTATCATTCCTGTGGGATGTGCCTTTTATTAGGGTGAACAGCAGTATCATTCTTACTAGTTGCAGTGTCTTTGCTGTCAAAGTTATTATTTATTTGCACGTTTCCGCCTGGTGCATAAAAAGCAGGTGACTGCTCTTTATTTGTGGAGATATTAACATCTCCATTATGGTCAAAGCTTTGGTTGTGATTCTTAGTAGAATCTATTTCAATAGGTGTAACTAGAGGTTCTCCCTTTGGAAATAAATATTTGCCAGGATCTATATAACTGGATACACACAGCATAAATATTCCAATAATAATCTTCGGAAATGGTTCACGTATTTTCGACCAGTTTAGTTTGAAATAATCAGCCAATAAGTATGCTATAATCGTAATTAATAGGATAACAAATAATCTGAAAATAAACTCTATCCTGGAATTTTCAGTAAAACTTGGTATAACGATGATTACTATAATCACTGCAAGCAGACCAATTATAATAAAGAGTAGAACCTTCTGAAGGTTATTAAGTCTAATTTCCATAGCCATATTAATTTATAACTGAAGGTAGTTATCAGAAGCTCTATAGGCTAATAGTCATAGAAGTTTTTATCAGTAGTATCCTTTGCTTTTCATCAAATTTACCCAAATATAATTAGGTCAATATGATATCCTCATGACCTAACAATTCACTGATCATTTCTACGTATTCACTAGACATATTAGGTGTTATTAGGCTTAGGAATCCCATACCTTCAGATGGAACGATGCGTCAATGGGTGGGTGAAACGGTAGTATGGGAGGGTGTGGAATTTTTTTAAAATATTTTAAAAAAATGCGAGTATATATTAGAAATAAATTAAATCTACTTTATCAACTTCTCATACATTCTGTCCATAATCTGTCCAACTTCAATATTTAAGTATCTTCTGCTTGTCTCCTCCTTTTTGTGCCCATACATCATTTGCATGTACCCAATCGGGGCATCTCGCTCGTAGTACCAGATACTACCAAAAGTTTTCCTTGCAACTTTTGCTGTCAGCGTTTTATCAATTTTTACTTACTCCTGTAGGTATTTTAAATACTTGTTAATCTGACTGAATCGAGGAAATATTGTGTCATATTCTGGATTATAATATTTCTTAAATATCAATGGTAATGCAAAATATTTTTCATTTTTATAAAATATACCAGTGCACTTTTCTCCAGTTTTACTTCTTACATATTCTAAATAATTGTGTTTATCCCCTTTCTTGATATCTGACATTTTTAAATCATAGAAGTCACTTATGTGCGCTCCTGAGGAGCACATCCCCACAAAGTAGTCCCGAGTTATTTCTGGATTTCTTAGATGAGCATTGAATTTCTCCTTAGTCAGACTGCGTCTGAAATCATCGGATATAATTTGACTTAATTGTGATTTTGTTATTCTGTTACTAAACGAAATGTCTCTTAATCTTAGGAGTTCCTGACTGTTAAGGGCTATGATTTCTTCTGTTTTATAGTTATTAGGGACTTCAAAACTTCTGTAAGTAGTATCTGTGATGTGTCCCTTATCCTCTGCCCATTTCATAAATATTTTCAAGTGCTTTATATACTTACCAAAGGTATTTGGAGATTTGCCCTTTAAGTTTATTGTTAAATCGTGAAAGGCATTATAGAACTCATTACTTATATCTGAAAAATTAATAATTGGGTTCCATGATGTGGAGAAATCTTTAATAACTCCTAATGTATTTCGATAATCACGAAGTTGGTTTGCCCCAATAGTCTTTCCTGTTTTTCGGTATATTTTATTTTTTGAATCTTTGATCCAATCTTCCATAAAATCGAAAAATACCTTCGTAACAGGTTTCTTCACATTATTTAATTCATCCAGTATAGTTTTTATTTTGTTTTTTGTGATGGATGATTTTGGCAAGAGAGTTTCATGTTCCTTCGTAACTCTTAATTCTATATTTTGCAAGTATGAGTTTAATTCAACCACACCCATTTTATATAACCTGGCATTTACCCTTTGTTTATCACTATCCCACTGACGCTGTGTTACTTTCCTTCTGACACTAATTTTTATTCGCTCATTTGAAACCCTTACATATAAAAATATCTGTTTAGGGCTAGAAATATCTTTTTTTAATTGCTCCTTTTCATCTTTATTACCTGCTGATTGAATCTTATCAAGTTTATGTTTGGAGATAGCATTATCTAGATAATAATTTAGAGATATAGACATAATACGTACATATTTACGTACAAAAATAGTATACTCTATTTAATTACATTTAACTCTTTATACTTAAAAACATTCATTAATCGGCTTATTTAACTATTCTAGCCATTCGGGCGTGAAATACAATTAAATACAATAATAAAAATCAGTCTCGTCCAGACTGCTTGTTTTACGAAGTAAAAGTGGTCATCACATAAATAACTATTCCAACAATTATCAGGGAAGTGACCACATCCACCCAATTATAACTATTCTTGTTTGCCTCTTTTTGTTCATCAGTTA
>QILJ01000360.1 GCA_003233295.1 Ignavibacteria bacterium
GGATTGGTCATCATGTGATTATTGTAGGTACATCTGGTATTGATAGGAAACCCATAAAAGTGGAAATGTCTAAAACCAAAGAAGGTGTTGAATTTGTTAAGGCCATTAGAAAAACCGTTTTCAAAGCTTAAAAATTAGAGGATGTGGGTACTAGCGCACCTGTACAAGGTACTACATCTCAGATCATAGACCCACTTTGGATACAATTTCAACTCTGAATTGTGAACAAAATATTATAATGAAGCCAGGACAGAAAGATAGAATACCCATTGAACACTATATTAAGATGGTACGTGATGCTTTCCAGAAGGCTTTGGAGCTATTATTTGCCCATGACGGCTATCTCATTTATAATGATATTAGTGAGAGAAGCATATCTCACAAACTAGGTTGCTATATGCAACAAAAATTCAAATTTTTTGATGTGGACTGTGAATATAACGGCAACGTAGACGCTGAAAACAACAAGAAGTTTATTACAATTCTAAGGGAAATGTTAGTCATGCTTAAGCGTACAAAAAAAACGGATCCAGATCAAGATTTACTATCCCGGTATGTTTATCCTGACATAATAGTCCACTGTAGAGGAACAAATGAGGAAAACATCCTAATTGTTGAAGTAAAGAAAACAACCTCGAAGGAAAGTACTGAATATGATTTCGAAAAACTACAAAGGTACACTTCAGAGAAATATTCGAACAATCTTAACTACATGTTGGGAGTCCTAGTTATTGTCGGTAACAATTTAAATGGTCAGCCATATAGTTTACAATGGTTTAAGGATGGAAGCCCTTTCAGTTTTGACACTCATTGAATATATCAGGTAGTCTAAAGAAGTTTCAGAACGATTCTGTCTAGTGAAATATTACTCAAATCTTGATGATAGATTATCATCCCCAGGAGTTCTTTTACTAGAAAGGGTCTGAAGACGATCAAACGGAACCCTGATTCCATTATCAAAGTGAATCCCGAACTTATCCCCCATGTCGAGAATTAAAATGTAATTCCTCCTGATAGACTTAGTGTCTCTAAAAACCACGAGTTTTTTTGACGGTAACTGAAAAGTGCGAGTGCATAGGTATCAATAATTCACTACATTAAATTTCTCTCTTAATTCAAGGACAAATTTTTAATCATGATTCCATTAACTGGTAAATGGGCTGGCTTCTTTACACAGAAGTTTGACTTTAATAAGGACAAATCCTTTGAGTTCTATTTCGAAATGGATATAGAGGTTTCAGAAGATGGATTTCAAGGTACCTGCTTTGATTTTGAAATTGAGAAAGGCAAAAAAGAAAGATCATTGATTAAAGGTTTTATTGAAGGAAAAATGATCAGTTTCATTAAAACGTATCAAAATACAATATTGTACGATAAAGAAACTGAAGAACTGGTGCTAGTAAAGGGAAATAGACAGGAAGAAATCAATTATTATGGAAATTACGAACCAGATAATGAAAAGTACTCTGGTACTTGGGAAATTTCAGAAGTTGATAGAGTTGAATTTGATAATGTTTTTGAATACATAGAATCAGGATATTGGGAGATGAAAAAAATAGTTTAATCCCGAATCCTAATAAATCATTCCTGCTGAGAAAGTATCCCCCATGTCGAGAATGGGTAATTAATGCCCCCTGAAACACATAGTGCCTCTAAAAACCACAAGAAATTTTTATAATACCTAAAAAGTGGTAATTTGTTACCTATCAATCGTTTGCAACCAGCATTCCAACCGATTTAAGAATTTGATCAAATGATCAATCAAGGAGACATTGTTTCAAATGATGAAACGTGCCAGTGGAACGATACATTTTCCAATGGTATAGATTTTAACGCTACTTAGAACTAAAAACTGAAATTATGGAAATGACACTTGCCACATTAGCTGATATTTTTGGAATTATAGGATTTCTCGTTAGCTTATTCGCCGTTGTTGGCGTTATTAAAATAAATAAAAAAATTAGTTCACGTAAAATGACTGTTAAAGACACGCAAGTTGGAGGTGATATCACAGGAGGGAATAAAAACATTAATTGAATCCTATGTCAGAAAAAGATATATCATTATCTGGTTCAAGCGTTCGTGGAGATGTAACAGGGGGAGACAAGATCGATTACAGTTCGGTAAATATTAGTACCACTTATGAGCGATCTGTCTATTTAAACGACCTCTATGAAAAGTTTGAAGAGGAGAAAAAAAACAATAGCGGGCTTCGTGAATTTTGTGAGCAATTGGATTACTTTAATTCCAGAATTGGAGACGAACAAATTCAAGGTCTAGAGCAGAAGCTAATCGCGGGTAATCAAGAAAAAATTCTAAAATATGCTATTCGATTGAAAGAAAGTTTCCATAAAAAACTGACTAAGACTTCCCAATACTCCCAAGTGGCGCAAGATATTAATGTTTACATTCTCAAAAAAGTTGAACGGAGTTTCTTAATGGATGTGTATATAATGATTTGCAAAAATGAGCAAGAAGAAACCATTAACGCTATGATTAATGAAAAAATTATTAAGCCTGTTATGGCTGACTTAGGCATTAACCTGTTTAAGTATGATGAAGGAGATGTAATGGGCATGATATTCTTTCTTACTGGTAATTGCCACATTAAATGGGCACCCTAATATGCTAGTATATCATCCTGCATTCGATCCATATAATTGTGCATTCAGAATGTTGCAGTTATTGGACTATATGAAACTAAGCGAAATTGAACTTGATCGACTTCGAATTTGGGATTTTTACTTTACCTTTCCGAATGAGGTCAGAAAAATTACTTTTCCACAATCGCTAGCACCATTAAAGCAAATTTTTAAGAAGAAAGAATCCAATCCATACGAGGATATAATTGATACGAGGGGAATAGCTGATAGAATGAAACCATATCAGATGTCAGCTCTCAAAAGTCTTGCTTCCTATGAGTTAATCGACAGTAAAATGCTATCGGAAAAAGTAGTTAAGCGAACAAATAAGGAAGTCCCTAAAAACCTGTTGGAGAAATTTGGCGAATTGACAATTGAAAAAGAGAATATTCTTAAACTTATAACTGGTTTTAGTGACCTGCCATTGTATGGCAAGATGGGATTAAAAGCAAGGACTGGACTAATTGAATTTAAATATGACTCCCGATAGCCCACATCTTTACCTTAGAAGACTTGTTGCTTTGA
The DNA here is from genome assembly GCA_003233295.1 of Ignavibacteria bacterium. The sequence goes on from QILJ01000360.1 coordinate 3,168, forward strand.
CCCATACTGGGTCTATTGCATATGATGAGATATTTCACAAGGGAGTGAATATCATTAGAGGACAGAATAGTTCTGGTAAATCTACCATTGCAAATTTTATTTTTTATGTCTTGGGGGGAGATTATAACAAATGGACAACCGAAGCCATTAAATGCCGGGAGGTAATTGCTGAAGTAGAAATCAACGGAGCTATAATAACTTTGAAGCGGAACATTTCGGAGCGTGGAAAACAACCAATGAACATTTATTGGGACAATTATGATGAAGCTAAAAGTACATCATTGAATTGGCAAACGTATCCATACAAACAGTCTACAAACCTCACAAGTTTTTCCAATGTATTATTTAATGCTTTTTCATTTCCAGAAGTCAAAAGTGAGTCTGATAGTAACATAACTGTTCATCAACTTTTACGGCTACTATATATAGACCAGGATAGTTCAACTCAAAATTTATTCAGATTTGAAAACTTCGACTTGCCTTTAACAAGGCAAGCTATCTCTGAACTTCTCCTTGGAGCATATGATGATACTCTTTATCAGATGAGACTGGACGTAAGGTCTTCATTAAAAATAAGTGACGAGAAGAAAAGGGAATTTGATGGGATTAGTAGGATCTACGGTCAGTCAGGAGGTAAACCGAACCTCAACGGTGTCTTAGAAGAAATTGAAATCACAAGAGAAGAGTTAAGCAAAACAGAGAAAGAAATACTTGATTTGAGAGGAAAATATGTAGTTAGAACAACAAAAAAAACAGCTTTGAGTTCAGAACGAACCCAAAAAGAACTGATTCCAGTCAAAAATCAGATTCGCAAAATACAAGCGCTAACAAATCAATATGCACTTGAAATTGCCGATTCAAAACAGTTTATCACCACATTTCAAAAGCGAATTCAAGAGCTGGAATATTCAATGCTTACTCGGAAAGTGCTGGGCGAATTGCCATTATCACACTGTCCTCAATGCCTGAATTCTCTTGAAAACCATGTTGATGAAGACTATTGTATTTTGTGTAAGCAACCTCTAGAAGAAGAAGCTGAGAAGGCAAATGCTAAACGTCTTAGGCAAGAAATGCAACTACAAATCAAGGAATCAACGGGAATATTGGAGGAAAAAGAAAAAACTTATACTGAATTAATTGGTGAATTGCCCACACATATTGAAAAAGCACGTTCCCTTCAAAAACAACTAGACAACTCCATAGATGCTAGCCAAACAACACGTAATGAACGCCTAGATTCCCTTTTAATAGAAAAAGGTGGCATTGAAAAGAAAATAGAATTCTTAACAGAACAAATTAAAGCAGTTGAATTATTGGAATTATTAAGGAAAGAGCTAATAGACCTTGAATCAAAAATTCAAATATTACGGTTGGATATTAGTCAACGACAGCGACAACAGGAAGGAAAATTACAACATGCTTTGCAGAAGATTAAAGAGCATACTCTATTTATCTTAAAAAATGATTTAGATCGTCAAGAAGAATTTAAATTGGGACATCTTGTTGAAGTGGACTTTTATAGAGACAGTTATTCCCTTGATGGAAATAACAATTTTTCAGCAAGTTCAAAAACCTATTTTAAAAACGCAGTCTTATTTGCGATATTCTTTTCAAGCTTGGAGCTTGATTACTTCCGTTATCCAAGATTCATACTGTGCGACAACATGGAAGATAATGGAATGGAAATGGAAAGATCACAAAACAATCAAAGAGTAATTACAGCACTGTCAGAAAAGTTTGCAAGTGAACATCAAATAATCTTTACAACCTCAATGATTGCAGAAGAGTTAAATAATACAAGTTATTGCGTTGGAGATTACTACGACAGTTTGAATAAGTCCTTGAAGTTATAAACCAGACCCTGGTGACTAACCTGCGCCACTATGAGAGTCTGCAAGAAACTCGGAAAGCGCTGAATGACGTGTCAAAGAGCATAGAGCAAAGTGTCACCAACGATCTGCTGGCGCTGGATATCCGCACCGCACTGTACCGCTTAGGCGAAATCACGGGAGAGATTACTACGGAGGATCTGCTGGAGAATATTTTTAGTAAGTTCTGTATTGGAAAGTAATAAACCCTTGGTGGAGACAAACGCATGGATGATCCATAAATACTCGATATAAAAATCTCTAATGACTATTAACTAACTTATCAATACTTTAATCCATGGATTCTGTATGTACCAAAATAATGAGAAACAACCTGGTCATATATGAAAAGTCTGCTAATGGCTATGGCGCTTATGTTCCAGACCTACCGGGCTGCACTTCTGCCGGTTCCAGCCGTGAAGAAATTGAAGCAAACATTATAGAAGCCATTACGCTGCATCTTC
>QILJ01000267.1 GCA_003233295.1 Ignavibacteria bacterium
GCAATTCCATCTTTGACATTAAACTTTTTCATCACTAAACCTTCTTGGGTATAATATAGCCCGCCGTCGGTTAAAACACCGTCAACATCAGTAATTACAAGTTTAATATTTCCAATTTTGTTGTTTAAGTCAGTCATTACATTTAATCATTTTATTAATAATCCAGAGTCAAAAATATAATTTTTTAGAGGAATCGGTTCGCAAGAAATTATAGATTTTTTAACGAAATAATAGGATAATGCATCCTAGTTTTGGAGTAACATTGATTTTAAATATACAAAAACATTTTCATAGTTAGCAAGTATTAAATTAATATTAATTGTGTAAAATTATTTGACCTTAACCATATAATCTTTTTATTATTACAGTTGAAATTAAAAACCTAATTAACTTATTTACTCATAATCATAGGGATGCTTTATGATGAAAATCTACAAAACCTTGGTGATGATGTTAATGTTATCATCAGTTCTTTTGGCTCAGAAATATACTCTTTCTGGGACCGTCACCAGTACAGAATCTGGTGAGAAATTAGTGGGAGCTAATGTTTATGTTAAGGGTACCACAATGGGTGCTGCAAGTGATGAGAACGGTAATTATAAGATTCCTTCACTAAAAGCAGGCACTTACACAGTAATATGTAGTTACATCGGTTTTGAAACAGTAGAGGAAAATATCAATCTCACTAACAATATGGAATTGAATTTCTCCTTGAAAGATTATCAATTTTCTCTTAATGTAACAGTACTTGCCGACCGTGCTAAAGAGAGAGAAACTCCGGTTGCTTTTACAAATATTGATAAGAAGCAGATGGAGCAGCAATTGGGATCACGAGATATCCCATTAATATTAAATACAACACCTTCAGTATATGCAACAGCACAAGGCGGCGGTGCAGGTGATGCCAGAATAAACATCCGCGGTTTTGATCAAAGAAATATCGCAATTATGATCAACGGTGTTCCGGTTAATGATATGGAAAACGGTTGGGTTTACTGGTCAAACTGGGACGGACTTGGAGATGCAACATCATCAATCCAGGTACAGAGAGGTTTAAGCGCTGTTAACTTAGCCACTCCATCAATCGGTGGTACAATGAACATAATCTCTGATCCAACTTCACAAAAATATGGGATTTATCTCAAGCAAGAATTTGGGAATGATGGATTCTTAAAAACTACTTTGGGTGCTAGTTCAGGGAAAATGGGTAAATTTTCTTTTAATATAAACGCTGTTAAGAAAACAGGCAACGGTCTTATTGATAAAACTTGGACTGAGGCATGGGCATATTATCTTGGTTTAAGTTATGAGTTGAATAAAAATAACAGACTAGAACTATATGCTCTCGGTGCTCCACAACGCCATGGACAAAATTTATATAAACAAAATGCTGCTGCATATGATACCACTTTTGCAAAAGAAAAACTTGGTTATTCGGTGGCAGATGTAAGCAACTTTAAACAGGTTGGGACGAGATACAACCAAAACTGGGCTCCAGTAAATTCTTCTTACACTGGAAAACAATGGTGGAACGAAGGTGCAAGCGATAGATATGATCCTAATTTCATAAACGAAAGAGAGAACTTTTTCCATAAACCAATTGTTAACTTAAACTGGTATTCACAATTCTCGAAGAAATTCAGTTTATATACAACAGCTTACTACTCAGGTGGAATTGGTGGCGGAACTGGAACATATGGTAAAATTTATAAACGAGATGCAGATGGTAACTTAGGTGATGAAAATTATAAATTTTATTATGGAAGAAGCCCATGGATGACTGATTGGGATGCAACAATTGCAGCAAACGAAGGACCTGCTGGTGATTATTATGTGGATAAAAAACCAATCACAAAAGCTGATGGTGAATCTATAGGTATTCTTCGCAATAGCCGTAACAACCAATGGACAATTGGTTTAATTTCAAAAGCATATTGGAAATTAAACGATAATTGGAAAACTTCATTCGGTATTGATTGGAGAAAAGCAGAAATTGATCACTTTAGAGAAGTTAGAGATTTGTTAGGAGGTAGTTACTTCCTTTATACAGGCAATGAATTTGATACTCCAGATCAACAAAAGAAAAAACTTGGTGATAAGATAGCATATTTTAACACAAATACTGTTGACTGGTTCGGCGGTTATGCGCAAGCAGAATATTCCAAAGATAAAATCACTGCATACGGAACTATTGGACTTTCAAGTATAAAATATAGTTATACCGATCATTTCAAGAAAAATGCATCTGGTGGTGAAGTTTTTACAGAAAGTTCTTGGATTAGTGGATATCAAATTAAAGGTGGCGCTAGTTATCGTTTATCAACTACCAACAGTTTTTATGCTAATGCTGGCCTTGTTAGTAAGGTTCCTATATTTGATGCTGTTATTAACGATAGAACTGGCGAACTTATCAATAAGGATAATGAAACATTCAATTCTTTTGAAGTTGGCACAAACAATAAGTTTTTCAATAATAAATTGAATGCAAACTTAAATGTTTATTATACAAATTGGACCAACAGAACTGTTATTCAAAATGACTTTAACCAATTTACAGGTAATGATGGATTAATCGTTATTTATGGAATGGATTCACGTCATAGCGGTGTTGAATTAGAATTAAACTATAAACCAATTAACTTATTAAAATTAGACGCTGTACTCTCTTATGGTGGCTGGGAACAAACAAACAACCCTAATGCTGATTATAAAGATTATACAAATGGACTTGACTCAACTTTAACTATTTATGTTGATGGAGTTAAAGTAGGTGATCAACCTCAACAATCATTAATTCTTGGTGCAACAATTTTCCCAATAAAAGGAATGTCATTGCAGGTATTATGGAAATATTATGACAATTATTATGCAAACTGGCAAGCAACCCAAAGAACTAATATTGCCGATAAAGGACAAAGTTGGAAAACTCCTAGTTACAGTACAATTGATATGCACTTCTATTGGGCATTACCTTTCAATTTATCGGGTGTAACTTTTCAAGTATTTGCCCATGTATTTAATTTGTTAGATACTCTCTATATTCAGGATGCAACTGATAATAGCAAATATAATGGAGTTTATAAAGCAAAAACCCATTCAGCACAAGCTGCAGAAGTTTTCTTTGGATTACCTCGTTCATTTAATGCAGGCGTCTCAATTGCATTTAACTAATAAGGCTTTACTAAGTTTACGCCTTATAAATAGCTAAATAAATATTCATTAAAAACCTCCACATTTGTGGGGGTTTTTTTTGTCTGATTAAAATAAAATTGCTGTCTAATGGTACGATTATACAAATTATCCCGTAATATCTAAACCTAGACTTTCAATATTACGGGATAATTTGTATCTTTGAAACATGATTCCAAGATATTTACAAAATAAAATATTAAAATTGTTTGAAAGTTTTCCATGTGTGGCGGTAGTTGGGCCAAGACAGGTAGGTAAAACCACGCTTGTAAGACAAGTTCAAAAACAAATTGAATCAGAAAGTATCTATCTTGATTTAGAATTGCCAAGTGATTTTAATAAACTTATTGATGCCGAAACATTTCTTTTACAAAATCTTTCTAAAACAATAATTATTGACGAAATTCAGAGGAAAAAAGATTTGTTTCCTTTGTTGCGATCATTAATAGATAAAAACAGAATTCCCGGTAAATTCATTCTGTTAGGTTCTGCCAGTCCTGATTTATTACGAGATAGTTCGGAAAGTTTAGCTGGAAGAATTGCTTACGTGGAACTATCGCCTTTTATAATTACTGAAATTGAAGCCAACTATCCAGTAGAGCAACTTTGGGTAAAGGGTGGGTTTCCAAATGCTTTTCTTGCAGATTCTACTTGGGAAGACTGGATGAATAATTTTGTTTCAACATATCTGGAAAGAGATTTACCTTTACTGGGTTTCCCGGCAGATAGAATAACTGCTCAAAGACTATGGACAATGATTGCACATAATCATGGACAACTTATTAATTACACCGAGTTTAGTAAAAGTTTAGAGATTAGCCTTCCTACTGTGAAGAAATATATTAACTTTTTAGAAAGCGCCTTTTTAGTTAGACAGTTACCATCCTATTATTTTAATGTAAAAAAAAGGATTGTGAAATCACCTAAAATTTATATTCGTGACTCGGGAATATTACATCATTTATTAGGATTACGAAACATAAATGAAATACTTGGTTCCCCTAAAATGGGTTCATCTTGGGAAGGATTTATTATTGAACAAATTATAGCTTTCTTGCCCAAACATTTGCATACATATTTTTACAGAACTAGCGATGGTTCAGAACTTGACCTAATAATTGAAAAAGGTGGTTATCCTCATATTAGTATTGAAATAAAATTTGGTTCTAATGTACGACCAACAAAAGGAAATACTGAAGCGATTAAAACATTGGGCACTAAGTTCAACTTTATCATTATAAAGGCAGATGAAGATTATCTATTGAGTAATGGATTTAGAGTTTGTGGAATTAAAATATTTTTACAGAAATATTTAGCGAGTACCATATGAAATTAAAATTAGTTGTTTTTATTCTTTTAATTTTTATATCAATTATTACTTTATCTCAAACCAAGCCTTATGTTCTGCTTGTTTCATTTGATGCTTTCCGATGGGATTATTTGAATAGGAATTTAACTCCCAACTTGGATAAAGTAATTGAAAAAGGTGTTCGTGCCTCTTCTCTTAGACCGGTATCGCCATCAAAAACTTTCCCGAATCATTATTCAATAATCTCTGGGATGTATGCAGAGAATCACGGTATAATATTCAACTCATTCGAGGATGTACGCACAGGAGATTTTTATCGAATTGGAGATACCGGCGCTGTCAGAAATCCGAAATGGTACAGAGGTGAAGCATTTTGGGAAACTGCCAAGAAGACTGGAATAACCACAGCTAGTTATTTCTGGCCTGGATCTGAAATGAACGATCCGAATAGGAGACCAACATATTTCAAACATTACAAACATACTGAACCGTATAAAAACAGGATAGACGGGGTGATTGGCTGGCTTCAATTACCGTATAAAGAAAGACCGCATTTTATTACTCTATACTTCCATGATACTGACACATACGGGCACCGCTATGGTCCAAACTCTCCTGAAATAGATCAATCTATCCAAAGACTTGACAGTCTTGTAGGTTACTTAAATAAGAACCTTATTGACATCGGAATGGTGGATAGTGTGAACATCATTTTTGTTTCAGACCACGGAATGACAGAGATAGATACATCACGAACTGTGAACATCGAAAAGATGCTAAGCGGATTAGATTATAAATTAGGCGGAGCAACAACATTGGCAATGATTAAACCAAGTGAAAGTGATTACGATTCAGTACTTGCGCGCCTTAAAAGAAATAATTCAAATTATACTGTTTATCAAAAAGAAAACTTACCTGATTATTTTCATTTTAAAAATGACAACAATATTTTTCCGATTATACTATCGGCTGAGCTTGGCTGGTCTTTGGTTA
>QILJ01000223.1 GCA_003233295.1 Ignavibacteria bacterium
GCGTGACGAAGCAGCCTCCTTAGCTCCCAACTCCGTCCTACGGACTACGCTGGGCTCAGCAGCTGGTGAGGTAGAAAATTGATGGATTTAGTCGAAATCCATAAAGACATTGGGAATTTGATTAATGAGATACTTCATAAATCGTTAATCGATATTCGTCATTCAAGACACGCCAGAAGCGTGCCTCGCAGGCCTCCTTAGCTCAGCTGGTAGAGCAACTGACTTGTAATCAGTAGGTCGGCGGTTCGATCCCGTCAGGGGGCTCTTGATAAAAAAGCAGTTACATTAATTTGTGGCTGCTTTTTTATTGGCGTGCCTAACAATTTGCCTAACAAATGGTTAATTAAGCCATTATTAGCGGTGTAGCGACACTATCACATTAAGCTTGATGTATCTGATTGAATAGTCATTCAAGCTTTTACAACTAATACCCCCTCAATATCTCCGATTTCTTGAAATACACCCTTCTTCCCATAGTATAAAAAGGCAATTTACCTTCCCGTTTCCATGTATGGATTGTGACCTTGCTAACTCCTAGGTATTTTGATAATTCAGCAACTGTTAGTAATGTCTCCTCTTCCTGTTTAGAGTTTAGCTTGGACTGTTCATTGAAGGCCTCTGAAACACAATTGATTATTAGGTCCTTAAGCTCATGGACACTCATTTTGGTAAATACAGTTTCTTCCATATGACTTAAATAGGTGATGGTAATTTATATCCCCAATTTATCAGGTTGGAGTATTAGAAGTCGACATTCATATATGAAGTAATTAGAGGCGTTTTAAGCGATTATTCTTAATTCACAATTAGTCTAAATTGTATTTATTTGCCAGTTTCGTGTAAGAAATCATCATAAATATTAATTTTGGTAATTGCCTAATATATATACCTAAATTAAATGGCCGAAATATCGTTCTTAGATCCACTAGTGAGTGGAGATTCACTATTTAGTGAATTGAAGATTAGATCAAAAGAATTTTATGAAGCAAGTGTTTCAAAAAAGAAAATTCCCATATACGAAGAATCAGGCTGGTATATTATTAGAAAAAATAAAAATACGTATAGAATCCGCCTCAATAAAGATCCTTATCAACTTGTGGAGGATGAACTTTGGAGCCTTTATGCGAGATTAGGGTTTACCGAGCTGAATAAAAACAGAGAGTTTCGAATTAAAACTGGCGAAACTACACACCGAAAAATTGACATATTTGCCAAAGACGATGAAACGGTAATTATATCGGAATGTACAAGCGCGGAAATGCCCGGCACAAAGAAGACTACTACTGGGCTTATTGATAAGATTAAAAGCTACCGTCAAGATGTTATTAAAGCTGTTCACAATCATTACGGTCCAAAATTTAGACCGAAGTTTGGATGGGTTATTGCAACACGGAATATCGTTTGGAGTGAAAAGGATATAGAGAGAGCAAGTGATGCCGACATTGTTGTTATAAAAGATGAGGATCTAGATTATTACACACAGTTACAAAAGCACTTAAAAACAGCGGCAAGGTATCAACTTTTAGCTAATATATTTGAGGGGAAAGCTATTAAACAACTCAATTTGCTAGTCCCCGCTACCAAAGGAAAAATGGGAGGCTCTGATTATTACACATTTTCGGTTGCCCCTGCGGATTTAATGAAGATCGCTTATGTAGGCCATCGGAATAGTAGGGGACCGGAAGCTATTGAAACATATCAGAGAATGCTAAAACCCAAGCGTTTAAAGGATATTGCCGAATATATTAATGACGGCGGGAAATTCCCTACAAACATCGTGATCAATTTACAGTATAACAAAAAAAAAGGACTAACCTTCAATAAAAAAGAGCAGATCGGGGACCTTGTTTTCGGTGAACTAAGACTTCCTAATAACTACGCCTCAGCTTGGGTAATCGACGGACAACATAGACTATATGCTTATGCACTAAGCGACCGAGCTCATGATTCAGTTGTCCCAGTACTGGCGTTTTTAAATTTAGATTCGACTTCCCAGAAAAAGCTTTTTGTGGACATTAATCACAAGCAAGTAAAAGTACCTCAAGGGCTATTGTTGGACTTATATTCAGAATTACATTGGGGATCTGATGATCCAACAGAGTCACTGACATCTCTTTGCTCAAAAGTCACAAAAGTTTTAAGCTCAAATATAAATTCACCGTTCAAAAATCGGATAATTGTTGGAGAAAGAAAGAAAACCAGCTATACGTGTCTAACGATAACTACTATAGCTATGGCTTTGTTTAAGGAACAGCTACTTGGGACATCTATACCAAAGGAAGGTGTTATCTATACTGGTCCAATTGGAAACAGTGATTTAATAAAAGCGCTGAAAAGGTCGACAAGTTTTCTTTCATTGTATTTTAACTCTTTTAAAGAGGCTCTTTCCGAACAATGGAAACTTGGTGATGCCTCTGATGGGTATATATGTACTAACAATGCCACTGTGGCATTGCTTAAGGTTCTTAGGTCCATTTTCGCCGTTTTAGAAAAACAAGAGCATTTAGATTGTAAGAGTTTATCGGTGGATGATTTATTTAAAGAGGTAGAAAAGTATAGTAGACATTTGGTGTGTTGGCTACAGAAATTGGATAAGACAAAATTTGTTTCATTACGGTCAAAAGTTGGCTCAAAAGGACAAATTGCCGTGTCCTGGGAAATGCAACAGGCCATTTACGATGAAGACCAACATTTTCAACCACAAGGGCTTAGGGAATGGATCGAATCTTTTGATAAAGAAGGTACGATTAATGCCAAAAAGTTGATCGATCAAATTCAACTTGCGATGAACAAATGTACTTTACTTGAGCTAAAAAAGGAATATGGAGAAAACTGGTGGTATGACGGTGTCCCAAGTCCAGTTAGAACTAAGTGTGTTACAAGAAAGGAAGAAGAAAGGGGGGCATATGACGCCCATCAATATTTGGATTTGATAGATTACAAAACCATATCCTCAGCATCTTCAAACTGGAGTAAAATTTTTCAAAAATATTTTGCAATTGGAGATCATCAAGGCTTTAAAAGTGAGAAATTAGCCTGGATAGGACAGCTAAATGACATTCGGAAAACTGTTAGCCATCCAGAGCGCGGATTGCTAACTAAGGACCAAGTAGATGTTGTGAACAAGCTTCATTCGCGTCTCAAAAATAATTTAAAGGAATATTGGCTAAATTAAATAATATTTCTCCAGTTATTAAGTGGGCAGGTGGTAAGCGTTGGCTGATTCATCAGCATAGCGACTTGTTTCCTCACGACTATACACGTTTGGTGGAACCTTTTCTGGGTGGTGCCTCGATATTCTTAAAATTTGCTCCTTCAAAGTCATTATTAGCTGATATTAATTCTGAATTAATTACTACATATAAGGCTATTAAAGATGATTGGATATCCATAGTAAAAGGGCTCAAAGAGCATCAAAAGTTGCATTGCAAGGATCATTACTACAATGTCCGAACCCAGACCCATACCGATCCTGTTAAAATCGCAGTGAGATTTCTTTATCTCAATAGAACATGCTGGAATGGCCTATATCGAGTTAATAAAAATGGCATGTTTAACGTTCCGATAGGAACAAAGACGAAAGTGATTTTACCAACAGATGATTTTGAAGCTTTATCAAAAAGGTTAAGAAAGGGAACGGAGTTGATCAATCAAGACTTTAGAAAAACATTAAAAATGGTAAATCCCAGTGATTTTGTCTACATCGATCCACCTTATATAGTAAACCATAACAAAAATGGCTTTCTTAAGTACAACGAATCTATTTTTTGTTGGGATGATCAATTGGAACTTAGAAATGCTGTTGATGATGTTGCAACCTTAGGAGCAAAAGTTATTGTTTCTCAAGCCAACCATCACTCTGTTAGAAAGCTTTATCGGCAAATTGGTACAACTATGGTAATTCGCAGGAATAGTATGATAGCTTCTAATAGCCAACACAGAAAAAAAGTAGAGGAGCTCCTAATATCAATAAATTGTTAAAGCCGAACATTTATCTTTTTGGTATAAAAAAGCAAAAGAATTCGATACCCACCTCCCTAGACTAACAATAAGTCTAGGACTTAAAAAAGAGTCTCAATTTTTTCAGGAATCTAAAACAATAAACTTTCTTGTAGCATTGCGTTCGAGCGGCTCTATTTTTAAATAGTACTATGATCCAAAAAGATAATATCGTCTTTGCACGGTAGTCCTGAAGGCCTCACAAGACTATCTATGTGATAGATATGTTGAGGATATTGTAACGAAACGTTACATGTTTTACCATTCGGGATTAGGGTATCAGTTAACCTGAAATTGACTACATAATAAGAGCCGTATGAATTGAGAGGTTACGTACGGTTCTGTGAGAAGTTAGGGGTGCAACTCCCCTGGCTTACTCGACTGTGCTTAGTGTTTTCCCACTAATTCTAATGAATCAATTAATTTCGTGTCCGATTTTATTTTCAAGTCCTTAAATTCAATGTCCGATTTTAACTTTTTATTTTCAGTTTTCAGATTGTCCCTTTCAATTCTCAATTCATATTGTTCATTTTTCGAAATAGAATCAGAATATAAGATACCAAGTTTAAATGAGCCTCCAATTATGGCTATAATTATTGCGAAAAATGCAATTATTTGTCCGATTGGAAGGTTGAATATTAACTTGAATAGTTTGGATAAAGAAATGTTTGAGAGTTGAACTGTGTTTTCCTTTAAACTGTTAATTTCTTTTTTTTGCTCTTGCTTTTCTTGTTCTTTAAATTCAATTGTCTCAAGAAGTTTGTCTTTCTCTTTCAATAGTTCGTTATAGTCTGGAACGATTTTGTTCCATTCTGCTAATAACTCAGAATACTTCTTTTTGTAATTATCTTCCTCAATGATTGTTTTTTCCTTTCGGATTTTTGAAAATTCAATTATCTGCTCAATATATGATTCTAGAAGTTGCTTAGCTTGGAGTTTTCCTAGTTTTAAGATTTCATATTTTTCAGAATCAATAAATGTATTGAATTTGAGTTGGCTTACTTGAAGCCATTTAGTGTCTCCAACAGAGTATATTTCGTGCAAATCATTTATTGTTTTGTCTTTCCAAACTTTTGCTTGAAAATCAAAATCATTTAACTCTCCGATTCTTTTTGAGAGTATTTTAATTGCATTATTTTCTGGAATCAATAAATTCATAGATCTCGGTCTTTAACATTAAGCACAACTATATATTGTTTTATAAAACATTCCTTAATCAAGTAACTGAAGATATTAAATAGGGTTGAGCATTTCTAATCAATGGGAAAGTGGCAGTGGGCTAATTTATTGACTTTTGTCCCAAACCGTGCTAGTTTATTTCCAACTACAAGTTGTATCCCGTATACCCTGTGAGAAGCTCATAGATGGTAGGGTGCAGAACATTGCTCCAAAGAACTGAAGCCTCACTTCATATCATTGGAGCTTAATTGTTGTGAGTAGTTTTTATTCTTTTTTTATGGTAAAAGA
>QILJ01000342.1 GCA_003233295.1 Ignavibacteria bacterium
ATGTAGATAGTCATTTGTCGGAATTCGTAATAGCAACATAAATTATAAACAAATTAAAATTTAAGAAATCACGTTTTATTTATATGATCTTAGGAATTTATTTGTAAAATTAGCTGAATTGCAAAAACAATATTGATTAAGTCATAATATAGCACTAAATTAAATATTATATTTAGACTTAATATTTGGTGTAAAATGAAAGATATATCAGTAGCAAGTGATATTATTCCAGTTGGTCAGTTCAAGTCAAGTTTAGCAAAATACCTCAAAGAGATACAAATTAATCAGAATTCACTTATTATTACTCAGAATGGAAAACCCGCCGGTGTCTTAATTTCACCGAAAGAATTTGATGAACTAAAAGAAACTAAATTGTTTATTGAATCAATTTCAAGAGGATTGGCTAATTCTGAAAATGATGAGGTTTTAACAACTTCACAATTAAAGTCTGAAATAAAGAAACGTAGAACTGCAAAGTCTTTATGAAGTTATACTGGACAAAAGAGGCGCAAAATAATCTTCAAGAAATTGAGAATTTCATTTCTCAAGATAATCTGAACGCTGCAATAAAGTTAATCGACAAAATAATTTCACTTGCTGAGGATTTAGTAGATTATCCAAGAAAAGGAAGAATAGTTCCGGAATTATCGATTGATCAAATAAGAGAAATATTATACAAAAATTATAGAATCGTTTATTTGATCAAGAAAAATTCAATTGATATTATTACCGTATTTGAAAGTCATAAATTATTAGACAGAAAAAAAATTACCAATCAAATTAAAGACGATTAAAAGTGGTTAAGTTCTAAACAAAACTTAAAATTAATAAGCCCCCAATTCTTCATTCGTTTTGTATTACTATTGTTCAATATTCTTTTTATTTAAATTGAATAATTTTGTTTTCAGACTTTAATCTTTGTTTTTATAATATTCAACTTCTTCAAATTGCAAATTTTTGGTACGCATCAAAACAGATTCCTTTTCTTGCTTTGATAATTTTTTAAAAGATTTTGCAGTGGTAATATTCTCTAATAGTTGCGCCGGGGAATCGCAGCCGGAAACAAGAACTGAAACAGGTAGATTCCAAACGTAGGTAAGGCATTCCTTTGCTGTTGATATTTTATGTTCAACAATTTTACCGTTAGCAATTGTTTTCATTGCAATAATTCCCAAGTTATATTCCACTGCTTTTGGAAGAGTAATATTTATAAAACTCCTATAGTTTGGGTCAACCAAATTAATTGGCATCTGAATAGTGTCTAACAATTTATGATATTTTAATGCTTCAAGATTTGCATATGGATCGTAATGACCTGTTATTCCTATGTACCTTATTTTACCTTCCTCTTTTGCTTTGATCGCCGTTTCATAAGCTCCTCCAGGAGAAAATATTTTATCAACTTCTTCCTTTGTTTTTATACTATGTAATTGCCATAAATCTAGATAATCCGTTTGTAATCGTTTTAGTGTTAATTCTAGTTCCTTTTTTGCATCGGCACTTTTTCTTTGTGTGGATTTAGACATCAGAAATATTTTATCTCTCATTCCTTTAAAAGCTTTTCCATATCGTAGTTCACTAGTACCATTATTATAACTAAATGCCGTATCAAAAAAGTTGACTCCTAGGTCATATGCTTCGGCAATCATTTCAAGTGCGATCTTTTCTTCCTTAATATTTCCAATATGCCAACCGCCTAGCCCAAAAATGGAAACTTTTTCATTTGTTTTACCTAATACCCTTTTAGGTATTTCGCCATTATACTCTTTTACTGTTGAAGCAAAAAGTTTTTGAAGAATTGTATCAGATAAACTTACGCCAACAGTTGCAAAACTGGTTCTCTTTATAAATTTTCTTCTATCCATTTTTTATCATCAATTATTTGTTGTCAAGTTAATCAATAATGGAATAAAAACAATTATAATTTATTTTCTCTTTGGACGATACAAATGAGTACTATGCCCAAAGAAAACTTCTGAAGCTTCCATAATAGTTTCGGATAAAGTCGGATGCGGATGAATACTCAGGGCAACATCTTCTGCAAGCGCTGCCATTTCAATTGCAAGCACGCCTTCTGATATCATTTCTCCAGCTCCTGCGCCGACAAGTCCCATACCCACAATTCGTTCACTTTCCGGATCGATCAACAGTTTTGTTAATCCGTCATTTCTATCAATCGTTGTTGCTCTTCCGCTTGCGGCCCAAGGGAAGCGTGCAACTTCGACTTTTATTCCTTTCTCTTTAGCTTCGGTCTCATTCAATCCAGCCCAGGCAAGTTCGGGATCAGTGAATACAACTGCAGGGATAGCATTGGGTTCAAATGCAACTTTCTTACCAAGAATTGCATCAACCGCAACCTTACCTTCTGCTGAGGCTTTGTGTGCGAGCATCGCTCCGCCAACAATATCTCCTATGGCAAAAATGGATGGATCACTTGTCTGACACTTTTCATCAATCAATACAAAACCGCGATCGTTGATTTGAACATTTGTCTTTTCTAATCCAAGCCCTTCTGTCACTGGTCTTCTGCCAACAGAGACCAAAACTCGATCAAATGTTTCTTCGGATGAATTATCGTCTCCCTCAAATTTTACTTTAATGCCGTTTTTAGTTTCTGTGATATTTGAAACTTTTGTACTGAGCAGAATTGATTCAAATTTATTTTCCAGACTGCGTTGAAGCACACGCACCAAATCTCTATCAGCGCCAGGCAGCAAGCCTTTTGTCATTTCAACGACGGTAACTTTGCTTCCGAGTGATGCATAAACAGAGCCAAGTTCCAAGCCAATATATCCACCGCCGATAACCAGTAATTTTTTTGGAATTAATCCCAAGTTAAGGGCATCTGTTGAGTCCCATATTTTTGAAGAGTCGGGTAAGCCCGGAATGGTTGAGGGAATTGAACCGGTAGCAAGAATTGATTTAGCAAACTCAATATTCTCCTTAGTGCCATCAACTTTTTCAACAATTAGACTATTTGAGCCGGTAAACTTTGCAGTACCTTGAATGTAATTTATTTTACGCTGCTTACTCAGTTGTCCAGTTCCACTTGTTAATTTGTTCACAACAGATTCTTTATAAGCTCTCAGTTTATCAAGATTAATTTTAGGTTTACCGAAATCAACACCCCAATTTGTTGCTTCCTCAGCTTCACGTAATAGTTTTGCAACATGCAGTAAAGCTTTGGATGGAATACAACCTCGGTACAAACATACTCCACCGGGATTCACTTCCTTGTCAATTAATGTTACGTTCATACCTAAATCAGCTGCGTAAAAAGCGGCAACATATCCGCCTGGTCCAGCACCGACTATAACCAATTCTTTTTTTTCACTCATTAAATTACCTTTATAATTTTTTTAAAACCTTTAAGGTTATATATTAAAAACAAAGTGATTTTCGGAAAATAAACTTACTATCTGTCATTCCGGTTTCCATCGTTTTTTGATGGAATACCGGAATCTAATGTGCATTGTAGATACCGGTATTGCAGAAAACACAAACCGGTATGACACTGAAATCCGAAAACCAATTCACAATTGGTATAATAAAATAATACTAATTTAGAATATTGCTAAATTCAAATTAGGAGCACAGTATTTACAAGAAAACCTTAAAAGTTTAATCCTCTTTTAAACTCTATCCTTCCAAACTTAATAAGAAAGGATTCTCCAATGCCTCCGAAACCCAGCGAATAAAACGCGCTGCATCGGCTCCGTCAATCACTCTATGATCATAAGATAGTGAGAGCGGCAGCATCAGTCTCGGAACCAATTCCCCATCTTTATAAATTGGCTCGTAACTCCCGCGGGAAACTCCAAGTATTGCAACCTCTGGTGAGTTAACAATTGGAGTAAAATACGTTCCCCCGATTCCACCCAAATTACTTATGGAAAAATTTCCTCCTTGAAGATCTTCGACCGTGATCTTTTTATCACGAGCTTTCTTTGATATCTCACTTAACTCAACAGAAAGTTGAATTATATTCTTTTTATCAACATCCTTTATTACCGGAACCAACAGACCTTTTTCCGTATCAACCGCAATACCAATGTTGATATACTTCTTCAAGATTATTGATTTGTTTGCCATGTCAACACTAGCATTGAATTGGGGGAATTTGGTCAAAGCAGCGGCTATCATTTTTAACAATATTGCTGTAACTGTTAGTTTGCCACCGACTGATTCAGCTTTAGGAGCGAATTGTTTTCGCAATTTTTCCAATTCTGTTATATCAGCTTTATCAAACTGAGTTACATGCGGAATTGTTGCCCAAGCATAAGAAAGATGCTCTGCAGTTTTCTTTCGTACATTACTCATCGGTTGAACATCAATTTCACCCCATTTAGAAAAGTCGGGGAGAGGTTCGGCATTCATTCCAAACGCTGCCCCAGTTCCACTTTTGCTCAAATTCTCATTGATGTTTTTTGCAAAAGTTTTTACATCATTAATTGAAATTCTTCCACCAGGTCCTGAGCCATTGACTTTGTGAATATCAATCCCGATTTCTCGTGCAAATCGTCTAACAGAGGGAGCCGCCGGTGCAATCTTTTTAATAATTTCCTCTCTTCTCGGTAAAATTTGTTTCTCAGTTCTCTTACTACTTTCAATGGATTGAACAACCGTAACAGATTTCTCTATTTTTTGAGGTTCAACTTTTGATGACTCATCCTTCTTTACTGTTTGTTCAGTCGTTCCACCAGTATAAGTGAAAATAATTTGCCCGACTTTAGCTTTCTCGCCTTCTTTGATAAATACTTCTTTAACTGTTCCTGCAAATTCTGAGGGAACTTCAACAGTGGCTTTGTCCGTTTCAATTTCCAGAACTATTTGATCCTTCTCAATCTTGTCACCAGGTTTTACAAGAACTTTAGTAACATTGGCAGATTCAATATTCTCACCAAGTTCCGGGAGTTTAAATTCTGATATATCGGAAGAAGATGATTCAACTTGCACCGAAGTTTTAACTTTCGGTGCAGCAGCTTCCTTTACAATTTCTTCAGTTGGAGTTTCAACCTCTTTTTTCTTTTTTCTTGTCTTAGAAGTTTCCTCAATCATAAATAATACAGAGCCAATTTTTGCGGTCATTCCATCTTTAACTAAAACTTCCTTTACAATTCCATTTACTTCCGACGGTACTTCAACGGTGGCTTTATCAGTCTCTATCTCTAACACAATCTGATCTTTTTCAATGGTATCGCCAACAGCTACAAGTACTTTCGTAACTTCTGCCGAGTCAATATTTTCACCTAATTCAGGTAGCTTAAATTCCGTTGCCATTTTTATCTCAATTTTTAATTTTTAATTCTCTATGATTTAAAGGGATTTAGTTTACTCGAATCAATTCCTAACTCACTATATGCTTTCTTCAATACAGCCGGTTTGATAGTTCCTTCTTCAACCAATGAATACAATGTAGTGTAAACAA
>QILJ01000128.1 GCA_003233295.1 Ignavibacteria bacterium
TTCAGTTACAAAATGGGTAATACCCGATTTAGTAGCATGTACTTGAGCGCCGCCTAATTCTTCGGTTGTAACTTCTTCCCCGGTTACAGTCTTTACAACCTTTGGACCGGTAACAAACATATAACTAGTGCCTTTTGTCATTAGGGTAAAATCAGTTAAAGCGGGCGAGTAAACAGCACCGCCGGCACATGGTCCAAACACTGCCGATATTTGTGGGATTACACCTGAAGCTAAAATATTCTTCTGGAATATATCGGCATATCCGCCTAAACTTTTAACACCTTCTTGAATTCTCGCGCCGCCGCTGTCATTTATTCCAATGATCGGAGCACCAACCTTCATAGCTTTATCCATCACTTTTACAATCTTCTGTGCATACATCTCGGATAAAGATCCGCCGAAGACAGTGAAGTCCTGCGAGAAGACATAAACCAAGCGTCCGTCAATTGTACCATAACCTGTAACAACACCATCGGAAAGGTATGTTTGCTTATCAAGACCAAAATCAACCGTACGGTGAGAGACAAACATATCAAATTCTTCAAAGCTTCCTTCATCAAGAAGAAGTTCGATTCGTTCACGTGCAGTATATTTACCTTTCTTATGTTGAGCATCAATTCTTTTCTCGCCGCCGCCAAGTCGCGCTTGCTCGCGCTTGTTCATCAACTCTTTTATTTTATCTTCAACTGCCATTTAAACTCCTTTTCTTTTATACTTGAACACCATGATTACCTTATCTTAAAAGGATAATCATGAAAGAAAGATCAAGCTCTAATTATT
Source organism: Ignavibacteria bacterium (assembly GCA_003233295.1). Next base: position 781 of record QILJ01000128.1, read on the forward strand.
ACTTTCACACAATTCTGTTAATACACCACCTGTTGTTTTGGGATGTAAAAAAGCAATGTCCAATCCTTCCGCACCTCTTCTTGGTTTGGTATCAATAAGCTTAATACCTTTGTCACTTACTTCTTTTAAAGCGTTAGAAATTCCGTTCACATGAAATGCGATATGATGAATTCCTTCCCCTTTCTTTTCAATATATTTTCCAATCGGACCATCCGGATCTGTGGATTCTAAAAGTTCAATTTTTGTTTGCCCGATTTTGAAAAACGCTGTCTTAACTTTCTGGTCTTTCACCTCTTCAATTGCATAACATTTTAATCCGAGTATATCTTCGTAATATTTTATCGATTCAGTAAGATCTTTTACGGCTATTCCAATATGTTCTATATGCGTTAATTCCATCTGAACCTCAAAATTTTTAATTTTTTCGCTTGTGCAATTTGTGTGCCGAATAATTGCTGTTGAAATTGTTTTATAAATATAAGGAAAACAAAACAATCATTTTAGAATATAGTTATTTCTTATTGCATATAAGATTTTATTCTCAATAATTAGAAAAAATCATAAAGGATTTTTTACATTGGCAATTTTACTCTTGACAAAAAGTTTGGAGAAGTATATTTTTGGTGTTCAAATTTTTATTGATTCCGCGGTAGCTCAATGGTAGAGCATTCGGCTGTTAACCGAAGGGTTGTAAGTTCGAATCTTACCCGCGGAGCAGAATAAAACCCCGAAGAACATTCGGGGTTTTTACATTTGAAGCTTTCTGAGTAAGATTTGACTCACTTCTTATACATATTAAAGTCTAAATCTGTTGATAAATTCTATGTAGGGATTTCTCAAAATCATGAACGTAGACTAGGATATCACAATTCCTTTGAGAAAGGTTTCACCTCACGATACAGACCTTGGGAAATTGTTTTTACTCAGAAATTTATTTCCAAAGAGGAAACCTTAGCTGCCGAAAGAAAAGTCAAGTCTTGGAAGAGCAAAAAGATGATCAAAAACCTGATTGATGGTGAAATCAAATTTTAAGACTTCGGCTGTTATCCCGACTGTTGTCGGGATGTAAGTTCGATCCGTTAGCTAACGGATTACCCGCGAAGCAAAATAAAACCTCGAACACATTTTGGGGTTTTTATGTTTAAATCATTTTGAAATTTAAGTGTCTTACCATCTTCACACACTTAGATCAAAAGAGTTTCTCACTAATCTGAAATTAAAGTAAGACTTAAACTTTTAATGATATCAGCGATATACAAAAATCATTGCATACAAGATCAATAAGATTAAAACTATTCCTACTCCAAGAGCGGTAAAACCAAAAATCTTAATCCAATGCTCTCTTTCTTTTGATACAGGTCCAACAATCCTCAATTCAGGATTTTCACTTTCAAAAAGTTCTTTATATTCAAGAGGTTTATCATGTTTAAGTTCTTCGAGTGGTACTCTCCCTGAAAAAATCACAGGATCAATCGGAAACTTATCCGGACGAAAGTGAGTATTAAAAAAGTGAATAGTAAAAATAAATCCAACAGCTAACAGCGCTTCATCACTATGAATAATAGTAACCACATTAATTACCCAACCTGGTAGCAGATAGGTAAAAAGCACAGGAAACCACAATATCAATCCTGAACCACCAATAATAAAGACGCCCCAAAATACTGCAAAGTAGTCAAACTTTTCCCAATATGTAAATCGTCCGAATTCAGGTTTTTCCCCTTTTCCTAAATACCATTTTAGATGCTGCCAGAACTGCTTTATATCATTTAGATTAAACATTATCGAATTTTTACTGAAAATAAACTGCAACCATGATTTACCTGACTCTTGTTTAAACCGCAATAATTGTCGCAGATGAAAAGCAAACACACCCAGCAAAACTACAGCAGCTATCCTGTGCAGTACCCCGGTTACACTAAACCCACCCAGAAATTGAGAAATAAATACTGCCCAATCCGTATATGAAAATTTCAAAGTCATACCGGTTATAGCTAATGTAAAAAAGCTTATCAGCATTATAACATGCATAACACGGTATGATTTTGGAAAGCGCACATAATACTTCTGATGTTGGGAATGCTTATATATTCTCCACTGATCGCGTGTATGCCATAAACGCCACAACCACAAAATTGTATGAATAACAAAAAATGTTAACGTTCCTATTAACAGAATGGTCATAAACCAAAAAGTATAGAAAAGGTAAGGGTATTTTTCTCTATTGTGATGAGTAGCGTGTGTTAAATATCCTGCAAACTCTCGGTGTGATCCTGTATGACATTTGCCGCAAGTTTGCACTACATTTGCATAGCTCAAAGTTGAACGAGGATTATCGGGCGGAAGTATTTTGTGAGTACTGTGACAATCCCAGCATTTTGCCGCGCGTTTCTCACCTAATCGGGAAACTTGTCCGTGCACTGTTTTAAAGTAAGTTGCTGCTTCTTCTTTATGACATTTCCCACACTTATCCATCATCTTGGTACGAAAGCCTTTTATGGTAATTCTGCTGATATTATGTGAGCTATGACAATCTTCACAGGTAGGTAATTCCTTTTTTGTAATAACATTACCTTGCCAATGAATACTGCTTTTAAATTTGTCCTCAATGCCTTTATGGCATTTACCGCAAGTATTGGCTAAATGCTTTTTACTTACAGAGGACTCGGGATTTTTAGGAGAAAGCTGATGATGAGCAGTATGACAATCAGTACACTTAGCCGCTATTACTAACCCGCTTTCTAATAACCCTTTTCCGTGAACACTATTAATATAACTTTTGACAACATGATTATTATCGCCAATCATTTTAGCTGCCGGTTTGCCTGCAGCATGACATTGACCGCATAATTGGGGAATATTAGTAGCAAAAGTAGGCGATGTAGGCGAAGTGTGACTTTGAGTTTTGTGCGGATTGTGGCAAGTTAAACATTTCGGTGCATTCAGATTTCCTTCAGCAGCCAATTTACCATGGATGCTTGTTTTATATTGTGCAACTACATCAGCATGACAAATACTGCAATCAACTTTTTTTGTAATAGCAGCGCATGGACGTTTTAAAATGCTTTTTACCTGATTATGACATTGAGCACAAGTTATCTTAGAGTGTGTTGAAGAATTATATGCTTCTTTGTCAAGAAAAAGAGAAACGGTTTTGCCATTTTTCGTCATCACAAGTTTCTTATTCGAATGGCAGCGAAAACACTCTTTATTACTAACTCCTTTCAAGTTAATAGGTGTACGCTTTATTTTGTGCGGAGGATGACAATCGATACAAGCAGGGATTTCATGCGGCGCTTTTTCCCACAGCTTTCCTTCTATAACTTTAACGTGTACTTTTTCAATTCGCGAATGGCACTTTGTACACGTTTTAGCTACATTTTTTGGATTAATACTCGATTCGGGATTATTATAATCTAAAATTAAATGTGCATTATGACATGATGTACACACAGCTGTTACGGTAAGTCCCATTTTGAAAAGACCCTGACCGTGAATACTCAGCGAATAATTTTTTAAAATCTGTTTTTGAGGGATATCGTATTCCAATGATACTTTTGTACCTTCATGATGACATCTACCGCACAATATGGGAATATTCATTGTAGATGTAGGTGAATTTTTATTTGTGGCTGATTTAATTTTATGATATCCATGACATGTAATACAGCTTGGTGCAAGAGGATCTCCTTTTAGTGCAGCTCTAGCATGAACACTTTTTGATTGTCTGCTAACTTCCTCCGGATGACATTTATTGCAAACTTTAATTTCTCTTACTTCTGTATTGGGCTTTCTTACATTATGTCCCCTATGACAGTCCGTACAACCTGCTCTCGGTTTTTCACCCTTAACTATTGTACCGTGAATACTATGTTTAACGTTAGTCTTTGATTTTTGATGACACTGCCCGCATAATTTATACGAATTACCCCCGCTAGTAGGCGCTGATGAATTACTTGGAGATAAGACATCATGATATCCGTGACAACGAATACATCCCTCTGATGGAGACTGTGATGTTATTGTCCAACGACCATGAGGACCTTTTTTTAGCTCACTTGCAACATCATCGTGACAATTTCCACAATCTACGGGCTTTGGGTTTTTAACATGAGGAAGACTGCTCTCATCCAAATCATCATGACAGTCTGTACAATCTAAATCACTATGAACAGACCCACTCAATTTCTTGGCATTAACATAAAGGGATATCTTGTTTTGGTTTTTAATAAATGATAATTCTTTATCGTTGTGGCATTCCAAACATTGTGATGATTGTGGGAATAATACTTGCGGGTTGATTAACAAAAAAAGAAGGATGAATAAATACAAATTATCTCTGGAGAATTTCATATTATCATTAGTATTAATTTATGCCAACAAATTATTTATACTTATAAAAAAATATTCGGGTCTTAATATAATAAGTAAAAACTAAAATGAGAAATAATTGGGACTAAAACAACTTTTTTTAGAAGATTGGGTAATTATTTTTTACTCATTATATTGTAACTATAGCTAGATATATACTAACAATTAATTGGTATTCGGAAAAAAGATTAAGAAAAAGATAAAAAGCACTATTAATTGTCAATAGGAATTATTAATTTTATG